>JBIJCD010000247.1:0-5796 GCA_044344895.1 Pirellulales bacterium
GGCGTTGGTCGTCATGATCAGGATCGTGTTGCGGAAGTCGACGTTTCGGCCGAACGAGTCGGTGAGCCGGCCCTCCTCCATCACCTGCAGGAGCATGTTGAAGACGTCGGGGTGGGCCTTCTCGATCTCGTCGAGCAGCACGACGGCGTACGGACGCCGGCGGATCTTCTCCGTCAGCTGCCCCCCCTCCTCGAAGCCCACGTAGCCCGGCGGCGCGCCGATCAGTCGGCTGACGTTGTGCTTCTCCATGTATTCGCTCATGTCGATCTGGATGAGCGCGTCGGCGTCGCCGAACATGAACTGCGCGAGCGCCTTGGCGAGCAGCGTTTTGCCGACGCCGGTCGGTCCGGCGAACACGAACGAGCCGATCGGACGCTTCGGATCCTTCAGCCCGGAACGGCTGCGGCGGACCGCCTTCGACACGCTCTTGATGGCGGCATCCTGGCCGATGACCCGCTTGTGCAGCTCGCTTTCCATCCCCATGAGCCGCTGCTGGTCCTCGGTAGACATCCTCGTCAGCGGGATGCCGGTCATCTTCGACACGACCTCCGCCACGACCTCCTCGTCGACCACGCCGTCGGCCTCGCGCGACTTGTCGCGCCAGTCGCGGGTCATCGACTGCTTCTTCTTCTTGAGCTTGTCGGCCTGGTCGCGGAGCGCCGCCGCCTTCTCGAAGTCCTGATTGGCGACCGCCTCCTCCTTCTCCTTGTTGAGCCGCTCGACCTCGTCGTCGATCTCCTTGAGGTCCGGCGGCTTCGTCATCGCCTTGAGCCGCACGCGGGCGCCAGCCTCGTCGATCACGTCGATCGCCTTGTCAGGCAGGCAGCGGCCGGTGATGTAGCGGCTGGAGAGGTCGACGGCGGCCTCGAGCGCCGCGTCGGAGATGCTCACGCGGTGGTGGGTCTCGTAGCGGTCGCGGAGCCCCTTGAGGATCTCCACGGCCTCGGTCTTGCTGGCCGGCTCGACCATGATGATCTGGAACCGCCGGTCGAGCGCGGAATCCTTCTCGATGTACTTGCGGTATTCGTCCAACGTCGTGGCACCGATGCACTGGATCTCGCCGCGGGCCAGCGCCGGCTTGAGCACGTTCGAGGCGTCGATCGCCCCCTCGGCGCCGCCGGCGCCCACGAGAGTGTGCAACTCGTCGATGAACAGGATCGTGTTCTTGGCCCGGCGGACCTCGTTCATGACGGCTTTGATCCGCTCCTCGAACTGGCCGCGGTACTTCGTGCCGGCCACCATCATGGCCAGGTCGAGCACCACGATCCGCCGGTCGGCCAGCAGTTCGGGCACGTTGCCCTCCACCACGCGCTGCGCGAAGCCCTCCACGATCGCCGTCTTGCCGACGCCGGCCTCGCCCAGGAGCACCGGGTTGTTCTTGGTGCGCCGGCAGAGGATCTGGATCGCCCGCTCGATCTCCTTCTCGCGGCCGATGACCGGGTCGAGCTTGCCCTGCCGCGCCAGTTCGGTGAGGTCGCGGCCGAAGCTGTCGAGGGCCGGGGTCTTGCTCTTGCCCCCCTTGGCCGTCGCCTCGCCGCCGCCGCTGGCGCCGCCTCCGGCCGGCTGGCGGCCGCCCATGCCGGCCCGCTCGCCCCCCTCCTCCATGCCGTGGCCGAGCAGGTTGAGGACCTCCTCGCGGACGTCCTCCAGCTTCAGACCGAGGTTCATGAGCACTTGTGCCGCCACCCCCTCCTGCTCGCGGAGCAGGCCGAGCAGGATGTGCTCGGTGCCGACGTAATTGTGGTTGAGGTTGCGGGCCTCCTCCATGGAGTACTCGATCACCTTCTTGGCGCGCGGCGTCTGCGGGAGCTTGCCCATGGTCACCATGTCGGGCCCGCTCTGCACGAGCTTCTCGACCTCCATGCGGATCTTCCGCAGGTCGATGTCGAGGTTCTTGAGCACGTTGGCAGCGACGCCGCTTCCCTCCTTGATGAGCCCCAGCAGGACGTGCTCGGTGCCGATGTATTCGTGGTTGAACCGCTGGGCCTCCTGGTTGGCCAGCTGCATCACTTTGCGAGCACGGTCGGTGAAACGCTCGTACATGGAAGGTCCCTTCGTGAATCGTCCCGGAATCCCGCTCGATTGAGGGGCATGCGGGCGGCTGCCATTCCGGCAGAGGCCCGGGCTGCTTCCCTCATCCAGCCAGACAGTGCAAACCTTACGCCAAAAGCCGCCGAGGTTTCCAGCGGCTTGCGGCGGCGGGCAACGCAGCCATCTCGGCCGCGGGGATTCTAGGGGGGCCACCGTGGAATGTCTGTGGCCGGTCGCCGCAGCGGGAAAAAACGGCCGTTTTGGCCGCCGCTCAGGCGGCGATTCGCCGGGCCGTAGCCGGTTCATCGCCGTGTCGAGGATCCGCCGCCTGCGAGACCGGGAGGGCGTCGGGACGGCCCGGATTGCGGGCGGCGGCGATCCGCTCGAGCTCGCGGTTGATCTCCATCCGCCAGGCCCCTCCAGCGTCGCTGCGGGACAGTTGCAGGAGCGCCTGCTCGGCCTCGTCGAGGCGGTCGACACGCCGCAGCAGCGTGCCGAGCAGCAGCTGGGCCTCGCCGTCGAGCGGAGAGAGCTCGAGCAGCCCACGGAGCTTCGTCTCCGCGGCGAGCCAGTCGCGACCGAGGTAGGCGTCGCGGGCCTTCACGTAGAGGGCCTCGGTTGCAGCATCACGGCCCCGGGGGATCGGCGGCGGGAAACCGACCACGGCTGACGCCGTCGCGACCAGCCAGACGGCGGCCGTGGCCGTCCACAGTGCCAGCGACATCCGCACGTCGACCAGTTCCGTCCAGATGAACGTCGTGAACACGGCCACGTCGACCGCCACGGCGAACGCCAACGCCAGCACGAGTCCGGCGAGGCTGCCCCGCAGCCAGAGCCAGGGCATGCCCGGCCAGATGAGCGTCAGGTAGCGTGCAAAGCCCACGGTGCGGGATCCCCAGTGGCGGCCGCCGTGCAGGGCGGAGCCGCTGCCGCCCGCCGGCGGCGGGAGGGTAGCGGCCGGAGGGCTGTTTTTCCAAGGGATGCAGGCGGCTCCGGAGCGAGTACAAAAGAAGGCATGAAAACCGGCGATTTCGCGGAAGCTGGGGCGACGGCGGAGGCATGGCGGGCGGTCGACGCATCCGCCAACCGTGCCGGCGAGGCCCTGCGGGTGGTCGAAGACGCAGTGCGGTTCGTGCTCGACGACGGCCAGCTGACCAGCCTGGCCAAGGATCTGCGGCACGACCTGGCCGCGGTGCTGGCCGATGGCCTCGGCGATCGGGTGTTGCTCCGGGACGTGCCGGCCGACGTGGGGGTCGGCATGGCGGCCGCGGCGGCGCTGCCGCGGACCTCGGTGGGCGACGTGATCGCCGCCAACGCCGCCCGCGCGGCGCAGGCGCTCCGCAGCCTCGAGGAATGCGTGCCGCTCGTGCATCCGCGGGCGGCGGGACGCTTCGAGCCGCTCCGCTACGAGCGGGCTGCCCTGGTCGCGGTGCGTGCCCGCGACCGGCTCGCCGACATCCGCCTCTGCGTGCTCGTCGACGGCCGCGCCGATGCGGCGGCGTTCGAGCGGCTGGTCGAGTCGCTCGTCGAGGCCGGTGTGCGGATGCTGCAGATTCGCGACAAGCATCTCGACACGCCGGCGCTGGCCGCGCGGACCGGGCGGGCGATCGTCGCCGCCCGCCGCCATCCCGACAGGCCGGCGGTTGTCATCGTCAACGACCGGGCCGACGTGGCGGCTGCCACGGGGGCCGACGGGGTGCACGTCGGCGCCCGAGATTTGCCGGTATCCCTCGCCCGCCGCGTCGTCGGCCCGGCGCGGCTCGTGGGCCGCACCGCGCACGACGTCGCGGAGGCCCGCGCGGCGGCGCTCGAAGGCGCCGATTACCTCGGCGTGGGCCCCTGTTTTCCATCCGCGACGAAGGCATTCGACGCGTTCGCGTCGCCCACCTTCCTCCGGGAGGTGATCGGCGAGACCAGTCTGCCGGCGTTCGCCATCGGCGGCGTCGACAGCGAACGGCTCGACGCGATCGTGGCCCTGGGCGTCACCCGCGTCGCCGTCGCCTCGGCTGTCACCGCGGCCGCCGATCCGGGCCGGGCCGCGGCCGCGATCATCGAGCGGCTGGAGCGGCTGGTGGCGACGTCGGCGGGGCAGCGGGTTGGTTGACGGGCGGGGCAGGAGCAGCCATGGGCTCGGCGGCAGGTGCCGCCAGTTCCTTGAGCGCGGCCACGACCGCGCGCGCCATGTCGGCCTCGTCCCGCTGGCGATAGCCGCTCCACGCGGCCCTGATCCGGCCGTCGGGCCCGATGAGATAGGTGCTCGGAAACGAGTCGAACCCGTAGGCGGCCTGGAAGATCACCCGCGTGCGCCCCTCGGGATCGGCCCAGGCGTCGATCGCGAGCCGCTGCTCCGCGAGGAACTGGGAGGTGAGCGCGGCCAGCCTGTCGGGATCGTCCGGGCCGCCCGCGCCGCAGGAGACGGCGACGAGCTGGAAGGCCGGCTCCGACCGCAGCCGCTCGGCGAGCCGTGCCAGGCCGGGGAGTTCGCGGCGGCAGGGCATGCACCAGGTTCCGAAGAAGTTCAGCAGCGTGACGCGGCCCGAGAAGGCCGGGGGGGGCCGCGAGCGGTCGGCCAGCGACACGAGAGGCAGGCTGCCGACGGAGCGGCCGACGGCGGGGTGGCCGGGAGCAGCGCCGTCGCAGCCGGGCATCAGGATCGCGAACAGGGCCACGACGCTGCACAGGGCAGGCCACGGGTCTGGCCTGCGAAGGCTCGCGGGGGTTCGCTGCCGCCGCGTCGCGGCCACTCCGCCGGGGGAACGTATCATCGTGGTCGGGTCCCGGCTGAGGGTTGCCTGCCGGCTCGAGGTTGCTGGCACCCGGCTGGAGGCTGACGCCAGGTGGGAGGCAGATCCAAGTGTACGAAGTCGAACTCAAATTTCCCCTGGCCGATCCGCAGGTGGTCGAGCGGCGGCTGGTGTCGCTGGCGGCTCGGTTTCGCGAGCCGATCGAGCAGGTCGACCGCTACTTCAATCATCCCGGTCGAGACTTCGCCCGCACCGACGAGGCCCTGCGGCTGCGGCGCGAGGGGGACGAGGTGGTGATCACCTGGAAGGGTCCCCGGGTCGACTCGGCCACGAAGACGCGTCGCGAGATCGAGCTGCCGCTCGCCTCCGTGCCGCCGGCTCCCGGCGATCACGCACACGCTGTCGAGCGGACACTCGGGGCGTGGACGGAGCTGCTGGAGTCGCTGGGATTCCGGCCCGTGCGCACGGTGACGAAGCGGCGGCGGCCGGCCCGCGTGCCGTGGCAGGGCACGGAGATCGAGGCAGCCATCGACCATGTGCACGGGCTCGGTGACTTCCTCGAGATCGAACTGCTCGCCAGGCAGGGGGAAGTGCCGCTGGCGCGGGCCTGCCTCGAGTCGCTCGCCCGCGAACTCGGCTGCGGAGCGCCCGAGCGTCGCAGCTACCTGGAACTGCTGCTGCAGTCGCAGGTGCCGCGCTGACGCGAGCCGGCGGCTGCGGAGCGGAAGCTCGATCGAAGTCCCGGTCGATCACTGGGGATGCGTCGCCGGATGGCTCAGCGGATGACCCGGTTGCGTTCGTCGAGGAGGATCATCGCCGGCTTGTGGATCGCGGCGGCGGCGGCGTCGAGCCAGGTGAACGACATGATCGTGAGCCGGTCGCCCGGCTGGCCCAGGTGCGCGGTGGCGCCGTTGAGCTCGATCGCCCCCGAGCCGGACTTTCCGTAGATGACGTAGGTCTCGAACCGCTCGCCGTTGGACAGATTGCCCACCAGGATCCGCTCGTAGGGCCGCAGTCCCAC
>JBIJCD010000285.1:0-5220 GCA_044344895.1 Pirellulales bacterium
TGAGGCTCCCTTCGTAGTCCACGGAGGCGGCGGTGACCGCGGCGCGGTGGATTTTCGACTTCAGCAGGCAGATCGTCATCGCGGTGGCGGGCTGGGGCGAAAGCGGATGCAGACCGGGGAGGGGACGGCGAGCGACTCGCCGGTGAAGGACAGTCTGCCAGTTTCGCCGTCGATCGCGAAGACCGTCACCGTGTCGGAATGCTGCCCGGCGGCCAGCAGAAATTTCCCGGTCGGGTCGATCGCAAAGTTGCGGGGCGTGTGGCCGCGGATCGGCTCCGTGCCGAGGAATTCGAGCTGTCCGCTGGCGGGGTCGGCGCTGTACATCGCGATCGAGTCGTGGCCCCGGTTGGAGGCGTAGACGTACCGACCGCCGGGGTGAGCCACGATTTCCGCCGTCGAGAAGCCTTTCGTGTCGCCGACGTCGGCGGGCAGCGTCGACAGCGTCTGGAACGGGGAGAGCGTGCCGGCCTCGGGATCGAACCGGAAGGCCGTGACGCTCAGGCCGAGCTCATTGACCGAGTAGCCGTGCCGGCCGCCCGGGTGGAAGGCGAAGTGCCGCGGCCCGGCGCCCGCGGGTGTGCCGCCGAAGCGGTGCGGCGCGATGACGGCCCGGCCCGCGTCGAGCGAGTGGACGAACACCTTGTCGAGGCCGAGGTCGCAGGCCACCGCGAACCGGCCGTCAGCCGTGGGATAGATCGAGTGGCCGTGCGGCCCCTCCTGCCGTTGCGGGTGAACGCCCTTGCCCTCGTGCTGGATGAAACCGCCTGGCGAGCCAGCCGCCACCGGGCGCAGGCTGCCGTCCGGCTCGAGGCCGAGGCAGATCACGCTGCCACCGCCGTAGTTGGCCGCCAGCACGGCCCGGCCGCCGCGGTCGACCGACACGTGGCAGGGGCCCTTGCCGCCGGAGGGCTGGTGGTTCTTCCGCGTGAGCGTGCCGGTCGCCTCGTCGATGGCGAAGGCGATCACGGCCCCCATCGGCCGGCCGTCGGCGTCGGCCACCTCCGACACGGCATAGAGCACCGGCAGCGTCGGATGCAGGGCGACGAACGACGGGTTCTTGGCCTGTCCGGCAAGGACCGGTGGCGTCAGGCGTCCCGTCGCCGGATCGAACCGCGACACGTAGATCCCCTCGCTCGCCGGCCTGCCAGCGGCCGCGTTGGTATAGGTGCCGAACCAGACGAGCCGGTCGCCGACTGGCGGCGCGTCAGCGGCGGTCGCGGCGCCGGCCGCCGCGGTGATCATGGCGGCGAATGCCATGGCGAAGGCCAGCCTTCCCACACGGTGGGCGATGGACGTCATCCTGCGTAACCCTCATGCTGCCGGTTTCGGCTGCGCTGGCCGGACGGCCCACGCAACCGCCACTCCTCCCCAGATCGTACCCCCATGAGCGATCGACGCAACGAGGCGGCATCACGGGCCAGCGGCCCCGTCCCGGGCCGGCCCGACGAGCGGGCGGATCTGCTCCGCGAGGCCCGCAACACGCTCTGGCTGGAGTGCTACCAGGTCATCGTCCGCGTCGGCTGGATCTTCAAGACCGAGACGATCATCATGCCGGCCGTGCTCGATGCGGTGGTCGATTCCGGTTTTCTGCGCGGGCTGCTGCCGGTGCTCAACCGGGGCGGGCAGAGCGTGCCGCCGCTGTTCTTGGCGGGCCGCCTGGCCCGCCGGCCGCGGAAGCAGTGGTCGCTGGTGCGGACGAGCCTGGCGATGGCGGCCTGCTTCGCCGTGCTCGCCGCGGCCTGGCCTCCGCTGGCGGCCGCCAGGCCCGATCTGCTCGCGCTTCTGTTCCTCGTGCTCTACGCCGGCTTCTCGGCGTCGAACGGCCTCAACCAACTGACGCTCGCCGCGCTGCAGGGCAAGCTGATCTCCGCCGGCCACCGTGGTCGTGCCATGGTGGTCAGCGTCACCGTGGGGAGCGTGCTGGCGATCATCGCCGCCGTGCTGCTGCTGGGTCCGTGGCTGGAGCAGGCCGACGGCTTTCCCAAGATCTTCGCGGCGACGGCGGCCTTCTTCGCGTTGGCCGGTTTCGTGCCGCTGTTGCTCGACGAACCGGCCGACGACGTCGCGGAGCCCGTGGCGGACGAACTGCCGGCGTCGATCCGCGGCGGGCACGACGGGCCGCGGGGGACGATCGGCGGCGCTGTCGAGCGGATGGCCCAGGGCGTGGCCGCGTGGCAGCGAACGCTCCGCGGCGACCGGCCGCTCGTGCGGCTGTGCGCGGTCGCGGCCTGCTTCTCGGTGGTGATCATGCTCTTTCCCCACTACCAGGCGTTCGCCCGCGACCGGCTGGGCAGCCACGCCGCCAGCCTGCTGACCTGGGTCGTGGTGCAAAACGCCGCCACGGGGCTCGTGAGCCTGGTCGCCGGGCCGCTCGCCGACCGTCGCGGCACCCGGATCGTGCTCGTGTGGCTCGTGGCGCTCTCGTCGCTCACGCCACTGGTGGTGACGCTGCTCTCGCTGCTGCCGCAGGCGACGGCCGTCGAGTGGTTCTGGATCGTCTACGCGCCCTTGGGCCTCAATCCGATCGCGCTGAAGATCTTCACAAACTACGCGCTGGAGCTGGCGCCCGTGCCCGCGCAGCATCCGCGCTACGTGAGCATCGTGGGGGCCGCCTTGGCCCTGCCGTTCGTCGTGTCGCCTCTGGTGGGGGCCGCCGTCGACTGGCTGGGATTCCGCCACGTGTTCGTGGTCGGGGCGGGCGTGATCGCCGCGGGCGCGGTGTTCGCCGTGGGGCTGCCCGAGCCCCGGCACCGCTGACCCGCCCCGCCCCCGCGGAGCTTCGCTGCTGCCGGCGTCGCCTCGTCGGGCGCGGGGAGCGGAGCGGGCCGGTGATGGCGGGAAAAATGCAAGCTGACGGCCAGAAAATGAAAGATTGCCCCAGGTGCCTCCCCGGGCGTATGCTCCCGGAATCGCACACCCCCTATGGTGCGGATCGTCTCGCGGGTTGTCCCGCTGTTTGTTCACCCCTGCCTGGAGGCTCTGGTCATGAAGTTTCGTAGCGTGAGTGCCCTCGTGCTGGTTGCCGCCGTCGTCTTTTCGGCCGCGGCCGTGGTTGCTGCTCCGAAGGAGCCCAAGGATGCGAAGTGCCCGGTGTCGGGCAAGGGATGCAATCCCGAAAAGAGCGCCGACTTCGCCGGTGGCAAGGTCTACTTCTGCTGCGGCAACTGCCAGGCGGCCTTCAAGGGCGACTCCGCCAAGTTCGCCGCCAAGGCACACCAGCAGATGGTCTCGACCGGCCAGCTGGTGCAGAAGGGCTGCCCGTTCAGCGGCGGCCCGGTGAAGGCAGGCACGCAGGTGTCGATCGGCGACGCCGAGGTCGGCTTCTGCTGCAACAACTGCAAGGGCAAGGTCGAGAAGGCTTCTGCCGACGAGCAGGTCACGATGGTGTTCGGCAACATCGAGAAGGGCTTCGCCGCGAAGTGATCGCAGCGGCACGCTCGCATCGGTGCGTCGAACTGGCCTAGGTGGGCCGACGCCCGCATGACATACTCCGCACGGGAGCCTTCTCCCGTGCGGAGTTTTCTTTTCCATGCGCGTCTTCCTCTCGGCGGGCGAGCCCTCCGGCGACCATCATGCTGCGGCGCTGGTGCGGGCGCTGGTGGCCCGGCGGCCTGACGTGGAGTGCGTGGGCCTCGGCGGCCCCAGGATGGCCGCCGAGGGCGTGCGTCTGATCGCCGACCTGACGCAGCTGGCCGTGATGTGGTTTCTCCGCGTCCTCCTCAGCCTGCATCGCTTCGTCGACCTGGCCCGCCGGGCCGAGCGGAGCTTCCTCGACGACCGCCCCGACGTCTGCGTGCTCGTCGACTTTCCGGGGTTTCACTGGTGGCTGGCGTGGCGGGCAAAGCGGCACGGCATCCCGGTCGTCTTCTACTGTCCGCCGCAGATCTGGGCCTGGGGTAGCTGGCGCATCGGCAAGATGCGGCGGCTCGTCGACCACGTGCTCTCCGCGCTGCCGTTCGAGCACGACTGGTTCTTGGCCCAGGGTATGGCCAGCACGCTCGTCGGCCACCCGTTCTTCGACGAGCTGCGGGCCGCCGGCCAACAGCGGCACGGCGACGATGACCGCGCCGCGACAACCGGCCGGCCGCTGGTGCTGCTCCTCCCCGGCTCCCGCGGCCAGGAGATCGACGCGAACCTCGCCACGATCCTGCGGGCCGCGGCGCTCGTCGCCGCCCGCGTGCCGGCGGCGCGATTCGTCGTCGGGGCCCTGCACGACCGGCACGCCGAGCGGGTGCGCGACACGGTCGCGACGCTCGGCCGGGAGCTGGCCGGCGTCGATCTGGCGGTGGAGACGGGCCGTACGCGGAACCTCATGCGCGAGGCCCGCTGTGCGATCGCCGTGAGCGGGTCGGTGTCGCTCGAGTTGCTGGCTGCGCGTGTGCCGACGGTGATCGTCTACCGGATCGGTGGCCTCGCCCACGTGGTGCAGAGCTGGTTTCGGCATGCCCGCTACATCACGTTGGTGAACCTGCTGGCGGCCCGCGATCCCATCGGTCCGACGCGGCCGACCTGGCAGCCGCCGCGGGAGGTGCCACCCGCCGATCCCGAGGCGATCTATCCCGAGTACCTGGCCGTGCAGGATCCTGCCGCCCGCCTGTCCGACCACGTCACGGAGTGGCTGGAGGACCCCGCGGCGTGGCAGCGGGTGGTTGCGCGGCTCGATGCCGTGGCCGACGCCGTCGCGCGCGGCGGGTCCGCGGAGCGGGCGGCCGCGGCGGTCCTCGCCATCGCCTCCCGGAGCACGGTCGCTGGGGTCGCCCCCGAGCCGGCGCGCCGCCTGCCGACACGGCCGGCGGCGGATGCGGCATAATGCCTGCGATGTTTCTCGCCGCTCCCCAGCCGACGCCCGCCGACCTGCAGTTTTCGCTGTTCGGGATCGCCGTGCGGGTGTCGGCCGGGTTCTGGGTGGGGGCGGCGCTGCTGGGCTGGGGCATCTGTCAGGCGTTTTCCGGCGGCGACCAACGGGAGCTGCTGCGCTACCTCGTGCTCTGGATCGTCGCCGTGTTCGTGTCGATCCTCGTGCACGAGATGGGGCACGCGCTGGCCTACCGGCGGTTCGGCCAGTCGGCGCACGTGGTGCTCTACCACCTCGGCGGGCTGGCGATTCCGACCGCCTGGGGCCGCGGTGCCCTCCGGCCGGTGGAGAGGCTGATCGTGTCGGCGGCCGGGCCGCTGGCGCAACTGGCCTTGGCGGTGATGATCGTCGTGGTGCTCAAGGTC
>JBIJCD010000479.1:0-2888 GCA_044344895.1 Pirellulales bacterium
GGCTCGTCCGCGGGTCGAACTGATAGACGTCACGATCCTGCCCGCCCGGCTTGTAGATCTGGATCGCGAACGGCATCAGGTCCCGGGCCTGCAGGATCAGTTCGACCTTGGAGAAGTTGGCGGCGTCGGCCTGGTAGCGGGGCAACGACTCGAGCCAGATCTGGTCGGTCACGCCGGGCGGCGTGATGATGCGCATGACATACCGCTTCCGCAGGGTGTCGGCCCTGGCGCCGAAGACGAACGGCAGCGGTCCGTCGCTGATGGCCTTGCCCTGCATCTCCGGCGGCAGGCGGGTCTCGCGCAGCTGCCGCTCGGAGTGCCGGAATTCGTAGATGCTCGTGCCGTTGCAAACCCAGTGCTCGCCTGTGTCACCGGTCCGCTTCTCATACCGGCGCGACTCCGGGTTCCACTGGGTCGCATCCTTCACGCGAAACAATCCCTTGTCGGGGGCGGCGTATTTGATCTCGCCGGTGCTCTCCGAAAACGCCAGCCGCTCGCCGGCGCCGTCGGCGGGGCTCCACGCGTTGTACTCCCACTTGTGGAACGTGCATGACCAGGTGGTGACGGCGGCGTTGCGGGCCTCCCAGGCGGCGAGGAGCCGATCGAGTGCGGCCTGCTGCTCGGGTGAGAGTGGCGGGGGCTGCTGCGGGCCTCCCGCGCCGGGGACGGCGGCCACCCGCTGCGTCGCCGGCCGCGGCTGCGCGGCTGGGGCGGTTGCGGGACCCGCGGGCTGCCGAACGGCGGCGCCTGGCGGTCCGGCCGCCGGCTGCGCGGCGGCGGGAACGGCCCCCCACGCCAGCACCGCGACCGCGAGCACACGGATGGAAATGGCCGGCAGCGGCTGGGGCAGTCTCACGGCGCGGGCTCCGGATGGTGGTTCGGAAGGACGGGGACGATAGCAAAGGCCGGCGGCGGCGGGCGAGAGCGTTTCCGTCCGCATTTCATGGCATCTTCGCCGACGTTTTCCCGGGCTGCGATGTCCCCCCCTAGGGTCGCCGGCGTAGACTCCCTCTCCCGAGCCGCCGGGACCGCGCCGCCCGCCGGTGTCGCGGCGGGACGCCCAGGAGCCCTGCCATGCGGGTCGCCGCCTTCTCGATCAAGCCGTACGACCGCGAGTCGCTCACCGCGGCCTCCACCGGGCTGCCGCTGGAATGGTCCTGGTTCACGCCGCGGCTCAGCCGTGAGACGGCCCGGCTGGCCGAAGGCGCGACGGCCGTCAACTGTTTCGTCAACGACCGGCTCGACGCGGCCACGCTCGAGGCGCTCGCCGGACTCGGCGTGCAGATCGTCACGCTCCGCTGCGCGGGCTTCAACCAGGTCGACCTCGCCGCGGCGGCCCGGCTGTCGCTTCCGGTCGTCCGCGTGCCGGAGTATTCGCCGCACGCCGTCGCCGAGCACACGATCGGCCTCGTGCTGACGCTCGACCGGCGGCTTCACAAGGCCTACAACCGGGTCCGCGAGGGCAACTTCTCCCTCGAGGGGCTGCTCGGCTTCGACCTCCACGGCCGGACGGTGGGCGTGGTGGGGACCGGACGGATCGGCCGCCGCGTGGCCGAGATCTGCCTCGGTTTCGGCTGCCATGTGCTGGCCCACGATCCCACGCCGCAGGCCGACCTCGCGCGACGGGGCGTGGCCTTCGTGACGCTCGACGAGCTGTTCGCCGGCTCCGACATCGTCAGCCTCCACTGCCCGCTCACACCAGGCACCCGGCACATGATCGACGGCCGAGCCATCGGCCTGATGAAGCGCGGCGTGATGCTCATCAACACCAGCCGCGGCGGCCTGGTCGACACCCGCGCCGTGATCGCGGCGCTCAAGTCCGGGCAGATCGGCCATCTCGGCCTGGACGTGTACGAGGAAGAGGCCGACCTGTTCTTCGACGACCGCAGCGACTCCGTGATCGACGACGACGTCTTCACCCGCCTGCTCACGTTTCCCAACGTCGTCATCACGGCCCACCAGGCCTTCTTCACCCGCAACGCCCTCGAGGCGATCGCGGCGCAGACCGTCCGCAACCTGATGCACTTCCACCGCGGCGAGCCGCTCGAGGCGCTGGTGCGTGCCTGAGGTCGCCGTTCGGCGGCGGCCTCACACGCCGGCCGCGGCCCGCAGTTCGGCCAGTTCGCGGGCGAACCCGCCGGACAGGATCGGGAACCGGCACCATGTCTTGGGGTCGAGGTTCTCGTCGTCGACGTGGAAGGACGGGGCGTAGCGCTCGCGCTTCCACTGGTTGCGGCTCCAGAGCGTGAAGAACCGTTCTGTCCAGGCCGCCAGCTGCCCCGGCGCGTGCCCGGGAAACGCCACCTGCAGCCGCCGCCAGGTCTCCAGCGGCGTCTGCTTGTCGCGGATCGCGCACCGCTCCGCCGCATCGAGCACGTCGTAGGGCATGAGATCGGCCTCGTCGGTCTGGTGCGCCGCCGGCGGCCGCAGCTCGGCCGTCGGCGCCTGCACGTTCACGGCGGCCAGCGCGGGAATCGGGCCGAGGCCCTCTGGTCCGGCCCGCTCCAGCCAGACCAGCCACCGCCGCAGGTAGGCCTTGTCGATGCCCGCAATCGGCGCGATGCCGCCCGAGGTGTCGCCGTCCATCGTCGCGTATCCCACGGCCGCCTCGGAGCGGTTGCTCGTCGACACGAGCAGCGCGCCGCGGAGATTCGCCAGCATCCACACGCCGGGCGCCCGAACTCGGGCCTGGATGTTCTGCAATGCCACGTCGTCCCGCCGCCAGTCGAGCGGCCGGCCCACGGCCTGTGCCACCGTGTCGACGTAGGCTCGCACGATCGGCTCCACGTCGAACTCGTGGAACTCGGCCCCGAGAGCGGCCGACAGGCCGCGAGCGGCCGCGCGGGTCACGTCGCCGGAATGGGCCGTCGCCTGGTAAACGCAGGTGA
>JBIJCD010000406.1:0-3507 GCA_044344895.1 Pirellulales bacterium
CGGCGCTGCAGCGGCGTCGATGACCTGACAGGTGGGAACGAGCCCGCGTGCGGCTGCGTCGACCGCCGTCACGGTTCCCTCGTCGACGCCGAGCAGGCCTGCAGCCCGCTCCCACAGCCAAGCGTGAAACTCGTCCCGATCGATGGCCTCGCCGTCGGGCAGCGTGACATCCGCGGCGACCGAGGCCGCCACGACCCACGCAGCGGCGGCCGACCGATGCTCCGAATCCTGTCGCATGGCCGGCGCGATCCAGCGGATCTAGATCCTGGCGGCGGGCTCGCGGGTCGCGGACTCCGCTCGGGATACAAGCGGGTTCTTGACGACGAACGAGAACGAGCGGTCTTCGTAGATCGTGACGACGACCGGGATCACGAGCCCGATGTCAGAAGCCGTGGCGGCGTTGAACGCGTTGCAGAATGCGGCCACGTTCACGCCGTGCCGCCGCATCGCCTGTCCCATGAGCGAGCCGTCGGCGGCCTGTCCGGCCGGAAGCTGCAGGCGGGTGATTGCCGTGATCTTTTTTGCCATGTGCGAATCTTTCCTCTTCGTCGCGTCGCGGATCCGAGCCTTCCCTACCGGATTTTGTAGTGAGGGCGAGCGGCTCGGGTCAATCTCTGTCGAGAGGAGTGCCATTTCGAACGAAACTGAACGGGGGAGAGCAGGGCTGGCGGAGGAGCCGCTGGCGGCGGAGTCGACGCAGCGGATATTCTGCCGCGGCATGACGTGCCGCGCAGCACTCGCTGCCTCGTAGCTGCCCGCGTCGCGGAGCTATGCCGCTCCCGGCGGCTGTGTCTGAGCGGGATCGCATCTCTCCCCAAGCACATCCTGCCATCATGCGTACAACCGCCATCGTGCCCCGCGTCTGCACACTGCTGCTCGCTGCGTGTGCCGCGGCTGCTTGCCCGGCACACGAACTGCCGCAGCCTGGCACTCCCAATCCGGGCTTGCGCTACTACTACCCCGTGCCCCGGGCGGAGAAGCCCACGGCCCGTGACTTCGACGTCGTCATCTACGGAGCGAGTCCGGCGGCCGTGTCCGCGGCCTGCCAGGCGAGGAAGCAGGGGAAGACGGCCGGCGTGTTCGTGTTCCGCCGGCATGTGGGTGGCATGTCGTCGTCCGGTCTGAGCGACGTGGACTACGGCAAGAAAGAGTCGATCGGCGGGATGGCCAAACGCGTCTACCTCGACTTCTGGAGGAGGACCGTGCAGAGCCCCGCGGAGGCGGAGAAGCTGTTTCTGAAGATGCTCGCCGACCAGGACGTGCCGGTGTTCTTCGAGCATCGGCTGCAGAAGGTGGTGCGAGACGGTCCCAGAATCAGCGCACTCGTGTTCGAGAACGGCAACGCCGCCACGGGCAAGATCTTCATCGACACGACCTACGAAGGCGACCTGATGGGCATGGCCGGCTGCGAGCACGTGGCGGGCCGGGAGGCCAACTCGGACCATGGCGAGAAGCTCAACGGCATCCAGATCGGCGCCCGGCACTCGCCCCACAATTTTCAGTGGATGGTGGATCCCTACGTCGAGCCCGGCAATCCACGGAGCGGCGTGATCGAGGGCGTGAGCGCGGAGCCCTCCTCGGCCGACGAGCACGGTAGAGCGGACAAGCGGTATCAGCCGTTCTGCTTCCGGCTCTACGCCACCACCGCGGATCCGCTGCCGTGGCCGAAGCCCGCGGACTACCGGGTGGAGCGCCATGAACTGCTCAGGCGCTACGTGAATGCGGCGCCCAGTTCGGAGTGGTGGAACCTGATCTACTCGCGGGGCCCGCTCAAGCTGAACGAAGGCGACTGCAACAGTGCCGGCCCCGTGTCACTCGACTTCGTCGGCGGCAGCATCCGCTGGGTCGAGAGCAGCTATCCGGAGCGGGAGCGGATATTCCAGGAGCACGTCGCCTACCAGCAGGGCTACATGTATTTTCTCGCCAACGATCCCGGCATCCCGGCCGAGTTGCGAAATCGCGTGCGGCGGTTCGGTCTGAGCAGGAGGGAGTTTCCCGAAACCGGAGGATGGCCCCACGAGCTCTACGTCCGGGAAGGTCGCAGACTGCGCGGCGACTACGTCCTCACCGAACACGACTGCCTGGGCAAGACGACCGTCGAAGACTCCGTGGGGCTGGGCAGCTTCATCATGGACTCGCATGTCGTCCGCCGCATCATCTACAAGACCGCGAAGGATGCCCACATCAGGATCTCAGACGAGGCCACGCAGCCGCAGCGGGAATGGACCGGGGACATGGTCGGGGTGGAAGGCCAATTCGACCACGCGGTCCCGAAGCCATACCGCATCAGCTACCGGTGCATCCGTCCGAAGAAGAGCGATTGCACGAATCTCCTCGTGCCCACCGTCATCTCCTCCACGCATCCCGCCTTCGGGTCGTCGAGGATGGAGCCCGTGTTCATGATTCTCGGCCAGAGCGCGGGTGCCGCCGCGGCCCTTGCCATCGACGGAGGCATCCTGGTCCAGGACGTCGATTACGCGCGTCTGCGGGGCGTGCTGCTCGAGGAAGGGCAGCTGCTGGATTGAACTGTGTTCACGAATGCCGGAGGAGGGACTTGAACCCACACGCCCTTGCGGGCAACGGATTGTGAGTGCGAACGTCGGCACCGATCAGGGATCGGTCGGGTCACAGTGTCGTCTTGTTCTCGGGATCGGCGTGTTGATGTGCACAGGTATCTGGCGCGTCCAAGGACTTCCGGGTGTCGCTGCCTCGAATGTGACATTCTCCGGATCGTGTTGCAGCCGCGCCGAGCGATAGGCAAACAGCAGTGGGTCGACGTTCGGTTTCGGCACTGTTCCCCAACGCTCTCATGAGCCCTGGTACAAAAACCGTGAAGGGATCACTTGGAGGAGCGTCGTCAGGAAGTCCAAGGGCGAGAGCTAACGCCTCCGCGATGCCCACAGGCGGCGACGCAGGGCAACGCCGACGGCCGGACTGACGGATCCTTGGAGCCAGTGACCCGACGCAGTAGATTCCAGACCGAACGACAGCGCCGCACGTGTGGTCGCCGCGCTGTACTGTTGAAGCGGCTTTCGCACCTGTGCCGAATCGCCACGATCGTGGTTGATGCGTCGTGAACCAGATCTCGATCACCCACGTTCGCCGCGACGCCGTCCGTGGAAAATCGATTCGTCACATCGACATCTCCGGACCCGACATCGCAACACTCGAAAGCGCCGGATGCGAGGTGACGGACGTCCGGGACGGACATCTCGATCTCGATGCGAGGGACGTGATCTTCGTCACTGGCAACGCCGCCTGGTTCCCGAAGCTGTTCCGGCAACTGGCCGACACCCCGGCCGGACGACGCCCGCTCATCGTGATCCGCCATGACGAGCCTCTGCCACCCCCCGCCGGCTCGGGTCTCCCCGCGCCACGGTTGACGTGGCGGGAATGGGCCCGAATCCTGAGCCGCGATCCCAACGCCACGGATTGCTACACCAATGCCCGCTTCCTGCGGCGGCTGGCCGAGCGGTCGCTTCCCGACCTGCTCGTCGTCTCGTCGCT
>JBIJCD010000167.1:0-7480 GCA_044344895.1 Pirellulales bacterium
TACCTGGCTGCCCACGGCATCGCCTCGGAGTTCGTACCGAAGGGCTGGCGGAGTTCGTACGGCGAGGATCAGGGGATCCCTCGCACGATCGACGTGCTCTCGCTGGGGTCCCACCAGGGGTCGCGGCGACGCCACGTCGTCAAGTCGCTCCGCCGTCGCGGCATCGAGGTCACGACCATCGGCGACTACTTCGATCCGACGTGCTACGGTGTCGAAAGAACCCTGGTCCTCAACAGGACGAAGATCCTCCTCAACATACTCCGAGACCCCGGGCTTTCCCTCGGGCAATCTCGACTTTCGCTCGGGATGGCGAATGGAGCGCTCGTAATCTCCGAGCCGCTGTACCGCCCCGATCCGTTCATGCCCGGCCGGCACTACATCAGCGTACCGGTCGTGGAAATGCCTGCGGCGATCGACTATTTTCTGGAGCACGACGCGGAACGAAGGGCCATCGTCGCCGCGGCGCACCGCCACGTCCGCTCGGAAGTGACCGAAACCGCCGCGACGGCCCGTATTCTCGACCTTATCCGCGAGAAACTCGCCTCAGGTCGAAGGTCTCCCGCGGCCGTGAGCCGCCGGGATCATCCCCTTGAAACACCGGGAGAGCCATGACAGCGCCGCAGAAGGATCCACCCCGCATTTCCGCCGAATGGAATGCGTTTCGCACGTTCATCGACGGGGTGCGGGTGCACGAGGTCAAGAACGTGGTGATGGAGAATCTCTGCCTGACGGAGGTGTTTCGCCAGGATTGGCCCATCGCTGAGACCCCGATCCGGCATGTCATCCACGTGGTGCTGCAACCTGGGGCGCGGACAGCCACCTGGACCAAGCACGAGCGGCAACACGATCACATCTTTGTGACGGCCGGCCTCGTGAAAGCCGTGCTCTGCGACGACCGCGAAGGGTCGCCAACGAAGGGCAAGGTAGACTCGTTCGTTCTGAGCCCACTCCGGCCCATGCTCCTGGCTTTTCCGCCGGGGATCTGGCATGTGTTCGTGAATCTGCTCGACAGCGAGACCAGCAGTCTTCTCACGCTCACCGATAATCCGTACCGCTACGAGGATCCCGATTCCTGGCGGCTGCCGCTCGATTCGCCCGAGATCCCGTACCGGTTTCCGCATTCATGACGACCGGCTCCCCACCTCCCGAAGCGGTCGACTCGCTCGACCTCGTGCTCTTCGAGCATTTCTCGGAGAAGGTCGGGCTTGCCAAGCAGGCGGGAATATCTTCTTTCCTGGTTGATTGTGAAAAATCGGGCAAGAAGGCACGGCAGTCGGGATTCGACACCGAGATCAACACCGACACGCCGGCCGACCTCACCGGGATCAAGGTCTGGCCCGGAACGACGGCTTTTCTCAGGATCGATCGGTATAGCGACCCGACGAAGCGGCAGGTCGAGACCGCGATCGACCACGGAGTCGACGTCCTGCTCCTGCCGTTGGTGACGAACCCCGCCGAGGTCGAACGTTTCCTGCACCACATCGCCGGCCGCTGCCGGGCCGGCATCCTCGTGGAGACGGTCTCCGCCTGCCGTCGCGCGAAGCAGTTTGCCGAGTTTCCCCTCGACTTCGTCTACGTCGGCCTCAACGATCTCATGATCGACCGGGGCTCCCGGAACCTGTTCGCCCCAATCCTCGACGGGACACTCGACTCTCTGCGAGAGGCATTCCCGCGGAGTTGTTTCGGCTTCGGCGGGGCCACCGCCGTTGATCGCGGATCGCCGATCCCGTGCCTCATGCTCCTCCAGGAGATGGCCCGGCTGGCGTGCCGATTCACGTTCCTGCGGCGATCGTTCAAGCGCGACGTCGCTGTCGGGGAGATGCCCGGCGCTGTTGCCGGCATCCACGACTGCTGGAAGACGCTCCGGCGTCGCTCCCCGGCTGACATCGAGTCTGATCACGAATCGCTCTGCGCCCGCATCGCAGCCTTGGCAGTGGGGTGAGCGATGGGGCGAGACCTGGGCCGGTATCTCCTGCAGCGGGGCTGCGACGTTCTCAATCATCTCGGCATCCGCGACCGCTGGGGCTCGACGACGGCCAAACTGACCGTCATCCACCCCGATGACACGTTTCTCGTCTCGATGCCCCGTTCGGGAAGCAACTGGGTGCGCTTCATGTTCGCCCACCTCAAGGCCCCTGGCGAACGCATCCATTTCGGCAACATCAACGACATCGTCCCCACGCTCCATTCGTGGACGCCGTGCGACGTCGACGCGTGTTCCCGGCCGCGGATCATCAAGACCCACTACGCGGCCTACGGGCGGTACCCGCGT
The DNA here is from genome assembly GCA_044344895.1 of Pirellulales bacterium. GTDB lineage: Bacteria > Planctomycetota > Planctomycetia > Pirellulales > UBA1268 > CAMCQY01. The sequence goes on from JBIJCD010000167.1 coordinate 2,273, forward strand.
TTCCTCGCCGTCGTGCGCGATCCGCGCGATGTGATGGTGTCGATGTACCACTTCTACATCTCGACGCGGTTCTTCGACGAGGATCTGCCGTTTTCGCGATTCCTGCGGAGCGGGTATGCACGCTGGCCGCTCGACTGGAGCCGGCACACCAGGCGGGCACTGGCGATCGCCGAGCGGGACCCCGCTCGGGCCCTCGTCGTCCGCTACGAGGACCTTCGCGGTGATCCGGCGGGTACGCTCACGCGGATTGCGAGGCACGTCCGGCTCGATCCGACCGAAGCCGACGTCCAACGCGCGGTGACTGCATGCACCTGGGAGAATCTCCGGGCGATGGAAGGGGATCACAAGCCCCGCAGCGATTTCCGCGGTCGGTTCTTTCGTGCCGGATCGGTCGGCCAGTGGTCGGCCTGGTTCGACGACCGTGATCGTCGCTGGTTCCTCCGCCGGCACGGCCACACGATGCGACACCTCGGCTATCTCGAGTGACGCCGCGGCGATCAATAGCCCCAGCACCGCCACGAGCCGACGGCCCATCGGGCAGGAACTGTTCGAGGTGATTCCAGCCTGCGGGGAGAGCCCCGGAGCCGGGGGCGAAAAGCGTACGTGAGAAAGCAGCGCGGGAAACGCGGCACAACAAGCACGTAATGGGGCGCAATAACTGCTGCGCCTAACAGTCGACCCTGGTGGGGGTGGCCGCGAGGGGCTGCACGAGCGCAAACCCCTAGAAAACAAATGCCGGAGGTGGGACTTGAACCCACACGCCCTTGCGGGCAACGGATTTTGAGTCCGCCGCGTCTGCCATTCCGCCACTCCGGCTCATGAGAGGCGTCGACCTGGGCCGCGATCCGACCCCGGGTGTCCGTGAGCGTACGCCGCAGCCGGCCCCCGTGCCAGTGTCGCCACCGCAGTGGCTGGCGCCGGCCCGGATTCGGCTGGCCGCGGCCCGCACGCCGCCCTACCCTTCCCACCATGCACGTGATCGTCTTCGAAGACGCCGCCGTCGGATTGCTCGCGCCGCTCACCACCGCCCGTCCGGCCTGCGACCTCACCATCGGCGGCACCACGCTCGTCGAGGCGCTCGGCCACTTCGGGCCGGTCGAACGCAGCCTGCGGCCCTACTTGGCCCGCTACGTCACCGCGGTCGCCGGCAGCCGCTCGGCCCTGTGGGGCGGATCGACGGCCCTCGTCCCACAGACGCCGCCCAGCTCGTCGCACGGCGGCCTCGTGCTCCTCGTCAACGCCCGCGTCGTGCCCAGCCGCGGCACGCTCACCGCGCTGCGGAGCCTCGTCGAGGCAGGCCGCCGGACCATCGTGCACCAGGGCGGGGCGATCGCCGCTGCCCTGCTCCACGTGTCGGCCGACGGCAGCGGCCCCGACCAAGCGGCCGCCGACGCGGTCCGCGGCGATCCCGCGGCCGTGGACGAGCGGCTCGATCTGCTGCGGCTGCCCGAAGTGGACATGCATCTCGACATGGTCGCGCAGCTGCACGAGGCCTTCGACTGGCACGAGCGGTCGCTTGCCGACACGCTGGCCGCTCAGATCGACTCGGGACGGTTTCGCGAGCTGCGGAGCGGTCTCTTCGTGGCAGATGGTGCGGAGGTCGCCGAGCAGGTCGTCGTGCGCGAGGGGCCGGTGATCGTCGATGCCGGCGCACGGATTGGCCCCTTCGTCTGCCTCGACGGCCCGATCCGGATCGGTCGCGGCGCCCGGGTCAACCCGCACGCCTGGATCCGGGCCGGCACGGTCATCGGTCGCGAATGCCGCGTCGGCGGCGAAGTGGAGGCCACCATCATGGAGCCCTGGTCCAACAAGCCGCACGACGGTTTTCTCGGACACAGCCGGCTCGGCAGCTGGGTGAACCTCGCGGCCGGCACGATCACCGGCAACCTCAAGGCCACCTACGGGCCGATTCGGCTCCACACGCCCACGGCCGGCGGCGGCCGCAGCACGGTTCACACCGGCCGGCAGTTCCTGGGCGCTGTCGTCGGCGACCTCGTAAAGACGTCGATCAACACGTCGCTTCCCTGCGGCGCGCGAATCGGCGTCGCGGCGACGGTCGGCGGCTCGCCGCCCGACGTGGTCGCCGCGTTCACGAATCTGGTCGTGCCCGGCGGCGAGCGGACGACGGCGGAGCAGGCGGCGATCGTGCTGGGCCGCATGATGGAGCGGCGGGGGCTCGAACTGCTCGAGGCCGACCGCGAGCTCCTGCGGGATCTCGCCATGCGAACCGCCGCGGGCGGGGCGGCGTGACCGCACCACGGCCGCGACAGACAAGCCCCGCCGCTCGGCCTACAATAGAGGCCTCTGTCCCGGATTCCCCTGTCGAGGCATACCCGTGTCGATCAAGGACGCCTACTCGAGCGGCCGCTTCGGGCTGTCATTCGAGCTCTTCCCGCCGAAGACCCCGGAGTCGGAGGCGATGATGTGGCGGACGGTCGCCGACCTGATGGCCTTCGAGCCGGCGCTCGTCACCTGCACCTACGGAGCCGGCGGCTCCACCCGCGGCACGACACTCGACGTGATCGAGGGCGTCCGCGCCCGCCACGCCGTGCCCGTCGCCAGTCACCTGACCTGCGTCGGCAGCTCGGTCGACGAACTGCGGGCCTACCTTCGCGAGGCCCGCGACCGCGGCGTGGCGGCGATCGTGGCGCTGCGCGGCGATCCGCCCAAGGGGGAGTCGTCGTTCACGCCGGTGGCCGACGGCCTGCGGTACGCGTCGGAGCTGGTGGCCCTGATCCGCAACGAGTTTCCGGATTTCGGCATCCTCGTGGCGGGCTATCCCGAGACGCACCAGGAGGCCGTGAGCCCGCAGGCGGATCTGGAGAACCTGCGGCGGAAGGTGGACGCTGGCGGCGACGTGGTCGTCACGCAGCTGTTCTACGACAACACCGACTTCTTCCGGTTCCGCGACCGCTGCCGTGCCATCGGCATCGACGCGCCGATCGTTCCGGGCGTGATGCCCGTGACCAACTACGCCCAGATCCGCCGGATCGCCAGCCTGTGCAAGGCCCGCCTGCCGGCGGACTTCACGCGGGCCTTCGAGGCGGCCGGCGACGACGAGGAGGCCCAGTTCGAGGCAGGCGTGGAGTTCGCCGCCAAGCAGGTGCAGGGGCTGCTCGACGGCGGCGTGCCCGGCATCCACTTCTACGTGCTCAACCGCTCGACCGCCACGGCCCGCGTGCTCCGGCAGGTGACCGTGCGGTAGCCGCCGGCCAGGAACCCGCCTCAACGGCCGGACGGCCGCGGCGGCAGCTCGTCGTCCATCGTACTGATGTAGCTGCGCAGCCGTTCGAGTTCGTCGCTCACGTGCCGCAGCTTGAGCATGTTCTCCACCCGCTTCACGAGCTCGACTTTGTTGACGGGCTTCGAGAGAAAGTCGTCGGTGCCGGCGTCGACGGCCCGCTCGATGTCGCCGAGCTCGCCGAGCGCCGTGACCATCAGGATCATGATGGGGCTCGTCGCCGGATCGGCTTTCAGCCGCTCGCACACCTCGAATCCCGACAGCTTCGGCATCATCACGTCGAGCAGGATGACGTGGGGATGAAACGAGGCCACCTTGTCGAGCGTGTCGCGGCCGTCGACGGCGGTGGCGATCTCGCAGTCGAGCTCGGCGAGATAGACCTCGAGCAGCTCGCGGTTGGGCTCGTTGTCGTCGGCGATGAGCACGCGGCTGCGGGTCGGCGGCGTGACGGGCTTGGAGGCGGGCATGGGGCTCACGCTGGAGGCGGTGGACGCGGCGGCGGCGATCACGGCAGCTCGAAGAGCGACTGGCTCTTCACGACCGCGAAATCGTCCGGGAACGTGTGAAACGCCTGCACGATCAGGCCGCGGCCGCGGATGTCGACGTTGATCCAGCTCAGGGCGCCGAGCGCCACGCGGCCGTCGGCCCCGAAGCGGTGGAGGAGGCCGTGCCGCTGTCCCTCGGCGGCGAGTTCGCCCTGGAACGACCAGAACACCTCGGGATCGACCCGTTCCACCTGGAAGCTCATCTGGTAGGAGCCCCCCCCGCGGCTCTCCATGCGGTCGCTGCGTTCGCCGCTGAGGCGGTAGGAGATGAGCCGGCGTTTCTGCGGCAGCGGCTGGCTGGCGGCGCCGGCCACCTCCGTGAGCGTCAGGCTGCCCGCCTTCCACGCCACCACGTGACCGGCGGCCGTGATCGACACCGCAGCGGTGTAGCCTCCCCGGTCGATCGTGCGGGTGCACTGGACGTCGAACAGCTCCGGGTGCAGCGTGCGGCCGTAGAGGTGGAAGACCAACTCGGCGACCTTGGGACGGACGGAAAGCACGGGCTGCCTCTCCACGGGGCGGTCGACGACCGCACGGCCGCGGATCACTGCGATCGCGCGGCCGACGAATTATAGAACCTCGCTGCTCCGGCCACCAAGGCTGATGCGCGAGGCTTTTTTGTGGAGGCGGTGCGGCTGCCGATCAGATCAGAGGAGGCCGACGAGCAGGTCGTAGACGAAGTGCGTGCCGGCGGCGATGCCGAAGCCCCGCGTGAGGAACAGCACCGCGAAGAACACTCCCGCGATGGCGCGAAACGTGAAGCTGTAGAGAGAGAATGCGTCGCCGAGCGGGCCGACATAGTGGGCGGCGCTAAACAGGAAGCTCGAGAGTACCAGCGCCCAGAATCCGGCTGCGGCAGTGGTGCAGCCGAGCCGTGCGAACGACCAGACCGATACCGGCAGGAGCAGCAGCCGAAACAGCACCTCCTCGTACAGACCGGCTCCGCAATATCCTATCAGCCGGGCGAACGCGCCGCGACCCTCGTCGCCGAGTTGCAGCCCGGCGACGGCCAGCGGCCAGAGTGTCTGCTGCAGGTGTCCCAGCCCCACGAGCACGACAGCCCAGAGCAGGCTTTCGGCTGCCATGCCGGGGAGCACGGCAGCGCTGAACCGCCAGCGATCCTGCGAGAGGTGCTGCCAGGCCAGCAGCCCCACCACCGTGAGCAGCGGGAGCAGGAAATACTGGCCGAATCCCAGTGCGTCGAGCAGGTGCCGCAGCCAGACGTCGGCCCCGTTGCGGGGCGAGCCGCGGCCCAGCAGCAGCACGCCGCCCTCGTAGGCCAGCACCAGCGGCAGCGTGAAGACCAGGCTCGCCAGCGGGCTGCTCGACAGCTGCCAGTAGGAGTCGCCTCCGGCCGGTTCCGTGGCCGGTGTTTCCTCCGAAGAAATATCCCCACCGAAATCGGGGAAATCGGCTTCGTCG
>JBIJCD010000480.1:0-2887 GCA_044344895.1 Pirellulales bacterium
GATAGGAAGCTCTTCGGCACCTCCACGATCGGGTCGCATCCAGTCCGATCAGCTCCGGCGGTTGCTCCTCATGATCCGCCCCGCTCGGCCGACGCTTGCCGAAGTGCCATTGGCCGACCTATCCTTGACGTTCCGCTGTAAAGAACCGGTCCTACGGACCCGCCGAGTCGCGTCATCGTGTTACCGCGACCGCTCTTGTCCAGCCATTGCGTGACGACGGTGATGCTGTCCACCGTGCCGGTCGTGATCGTGCTGGCATCGGCCGCATCGACCCACAGGCTCACGCCCGAGAGCAGGCCCGGCGACCAGTAGTTGGAGAACACGAGCGTGTCGCTCGCCGTGACGCTCGTAGGCGTCGCCCCCGCCGCGATCGACGACCTGGACCAGCCGCTGACATTGCCGAGCGTGTTCTGGCTCGCCGAGAGCGTGTTGCGGTAGAGCGTCTGTTGGGCGAACCCGCAGCGGGGCGGAGCCCCGGGTGCCCCGAGCAGAGCCACGGTCATCGCGACGAAAGAAGCGGTCGCCCGCCGGAACGAACAACCGAACCCGGTCGGAAACTCATTGAGAAGCGACGATCTGCCCACGACGTTGTCTCCCGCGTGCTTTTTTGAGACTGGAACTCCCCGCCATATCTTTTTTTACCGAATCTGGGATGGCATGTCAAGAGTCGGGGATCAGATCGGCAAATTGCGGGATGTCGCCGCCACCGTTCGGGCACTGAAGTGGAAGCTCGTCCGCCGTCGGCGCTTGGACGCGGGCCTGTACGATTGCGGCCGCACAATCTGGTCGAGTGACGGAGGCAGATACTGACACGGGGTGGACGGTCTCGATCGACCGGTGAAACTCCCCCGCGAACGTGTCGCTGACGATCTTCCCCGTCTCTTCCACCGATGCCTGACCTGAGACGAGGACGAGGCCGCCGACGACCATCACGGGGCTGAAGGGACGGTGCGACACGGGCGTGCCGGGCGGAGCGGGATGGGAAACATCGGGCCGATTCATGGCGGGTCTCGGAGAAGGCGGGGACGGAAGGGACGCCGTTGCTCAGGCAGCGACGAACTGCAGCGAGTAGAGATCGGCCTCGGTGAGCCGAACGCGGAGCCGCACGGGTCGGCCGGCGAGCCCGCCGCAGTCCGGCCCGGCTTTCCAGGAGACGACCTTGGCATGGCCGTCGCCATAGAGCGGCACGGCGTCGTCGAGCGAAAAACCTGGGATCGGCTCACCGTCGGTCCGCTCGATCGCGACGCGGACGGTTCCCGCGGCCGCGGTCGAAACGTTGAGCGTCAGCCGACGGCCCGCGAAGACGAGCGGCGGCGTGATCAACTCGCCGGCGGTGCGACCCGCTTGGAGCGAAACGAAGCCGTCCAGCCGGAGCGTGTGCCGCCGGAGGACGGAGCCGCGGCCATGCCAATACCGCTCGGTCGCGTAGAGCGAGAGCTCCTTGATCCGCGGATCAAGCGCCGACCGCGTCTCCACGAGCTGATAGGCCGGATACTGCTGGCCGTACTGCCAGGTCCCATCCCGCTCGATCCCGGGCCGAAGGAAAGCCTCGTCGTGCACCGCGAATCGCACGCCGTCGCGGCTGGTCATGAGGAGCGTCTCCGTGAGCGCTGTCCCGTACCGCTGCTGCGCGTCGGACCGGCGGCGGCGCTCCTCGGACTGCGGCAGGGCCCGCAGCGAATCGTCCCAGGTGCGCTCGACGTACCGGACGGGCAGGCCGATGAGCAGGTGAGGGGCACGGGCGTAGGGCTTGACGGCATTGGTGTAGAGATGCGTGGTCGCCACGAACGCCGGATCGGTGTACTCGAGCGGGCGGAACTCGCTCCAACGGCGGGCGTCGCGGCTGGTCGCCGTCCGGATGCCGCGAACGCCGGTGTACCCCGTGCCGCTCCAGCCGCGGCAGTAGCTGCGGTAGAGGCCCGCGACGGCGTCATACATGATCACGTTATGGGAGTCGAAGGGCCCCGGCTCCAGCACCGGCTGCGGTGCGAGCAATCGGAACCGTACGCCATCGGCCGAACCGATAAGGAGGAGCGCCTTCTCCCCCTGCACGCCCAAAAATGCCTTGAAGCGTTCCCCCGGATCGATCCCGGGCCGATCGTCGATGATCACGCCGCCCAGGTGGCTCGGGTCGATGGGCAGCGGGGCGTCGGGCAGGGAGCTGCCGTCGAGAATGATGTTGTTGGCCTTCGAGCCATCGAAGGCGACGAGTCCGACCACCGGCTTCCTCCAGACGAGCCCGTCGTCGCTCACGGCGGTGCAGATCACCGCGTTGCCGAAGCGGGCCTCGTTGCCCTCCAGTGCGAGCTGCCCCCCGCGGTAGTACATCCGGTAGCGGCCGCCGTCCTCGACCACGCTGTGGTAGCCGCTGCCTGGCCCCTCCCAGGGTGCGTAGTGCTCGATCGCGATCTCCCGCGGCACCGGCCGGTGCCAGACCCGCCGCAGGCCGTCGAGGGACTCGATCAGCAGATCATCGAGGAAAAGCTCGCGACGGCCGCCGAGCGGCAGGGGCTCGGGGCCGGCCGCACCGCCCGCGCTCCGCGGCACCGCGGAAACGACCGTCGGGGCGGCAGTCAGCGCGGCGGCGACCTGAAGCCAGGTGCGGCGATGCAGACGGGCGGATTCCATGGCATGGCTCCGGAGTCTCGATTCGGCCTTGCGGGATGAAGTGTCAGGGCAGTATCATCCCGCGCACCCGGGTATCAACCACAGCGATCCGGCGGACATGGCCCCGCCCCGCGCTCCTCGCCGTGGCAGACAAAGGATAGTCCGGTCAATGGCACTGCCGCAACGATGTCCACAGTCATTTCCGAGCCGATGAGCGGCTGGAGAGGCTGGTGCCGCGTTTCCCGGCACCCAATCAGCGGCACCCGGAACTGCAGGAACG
>JBIJCD010000110.1:0-9116 GCA_044344895.1 Pirellulales bacterium
ACATCACGGACCTGCTGCCTCGTCTGCTCGGGCTCCGCCTGAGTCTCCGGAGTGGCGGCCAGTCGCTCCGCTCGCCGCTCGAGATCCTTCGCCAGCGCGTCGATCTGCAGCGCGGCCCCCTGCGCGACGAGTCGCCGTTCGATGTTCTCGAGCCCGTCAGCCAGCTTCGCGGCCGCCTCCTTCACGTCCCGCTGCGGCGGGGACTCCGCCACCCGCTCGGCCTTCGTGGCTTCCGTCTTCTTGGCGGGCGACGTCGGGGGCTGCGGCTCCTGTTCGCTCTTCGCTGTGGCATCGACGCCGGTGGCATCGCGATCGGCATCAGCCGACTTTCCAGCTGGCTTCCGCATCTCGCCCGGCTTCTCAGGTTGCTGTTTGGTTTGCTGGAGCGGCTTTGCCTCGGGCCTGGCATCCGGCTTCTGCTCGGGGCTGCCTGCCAGCCGCCGCTCCAGCTCGCGGGCCTCGGCGGCGAGGTCGGCGAGCATCTCCTTCTGTGGCTCGGGCACCAGGTCGCTTGTGGCCGCCTGCTCCGCCGACTTCTCGAGTGTCTTGGCCAGCTGATCCGCCAGCCGCCGTTCACGGTCGAGCCGCGCCGCCAGTTCTTCGACAAGCTTTTTGTCGGGCTTTTCATCGGCGGCGACCGCGTCGCGGACGGCCTCCCGCTTGGCGTCGAACTCCTCGGCTTTTTTCGCAGCCTCCCGCGCCAGCTGTTCCGCCTCCCGGCGGGCCTGCGCCAGGGCCGGCACCTGCGTCCGTGCCAGATCGCTCTCCGGCGGCGTCAGCACCGTGACGCGGTAGAGCTTCGTCTCGGCGACCTGCCCCTTGGTGTCACGGATCCGCAGCTTCCACACGGCCGACTTGCCCGCCGCCAGCCCGAGCATGTCCGCGGAGAGTTCAGTGGAGATCGACAGCTGCGCGACTGGGGGCCGCAACGCCGGCGACGCACCCGGCAGCGTCTGCCGCACCGCCAGCCGACCGGGATCGGGTCCGGTGAGGACGCAGACCTCGTCGATGCCCCAGTCGTCGAATCCCCGTCCCGAGATCGGCACGTCGTCGGCCACCTTGAGCACCAGTGTCTCGGGCATAGCGTCGACGACGATCGACGGCGGCTGGTCGACCCGCGGAGCGATCTCGATCGGCGGCATCGGCAGATTGGCATGGCCCTGGCGGCTGCGGAACTCGGCCGTCACCCAGGTCGGTGCCGACACCGGCAGGCCCACCGTCCACCGGCGGTCGTCGTGCGCGGGGGTGGGCGGGTCGGCCGTTCCGGCGGCGTGTCCCGCTTCGCGTGGCTGCGGCTGGTGGTCGACCACGTCAGCGGCCAGCGGAATCTCTCCGATCGGCGTGTCGACCGGCCGCGTCACCGTCTCGTCGGACCGCTCCACCCAGCCGGGCCGATCGAAGAGCGCGCGGCCCCGATCGACCGCGAACGTCGCGGCCGTGACGGCCTGCCCCGCCGCCTGGCCGAGCGACTTCATCGGCACCGACAGCCGGTTCCACTCGCCCGGCCGCGGCAACGGGCCGGCGACGACGCGGCTCGTGCCGGCCGGCGCCGCGGCCGTCGCAGGTTCTCCCCACACCAGCTGCGTCTTGGACTGGCCGTGCTCGAGCAGCACAGTCAGCCGCGTCGGGCAGTCGGCCGGATCGAGCCGTGCCATGAGCGAGAAGGCCCGCGACTCCGGCCGCTCGCGCGGCAGGACGAGCGGCTCGAGTCGGGTGCGCATCGCCAGCGGCTGGGCTTCGGTGCCGCAGACGAAGCTGCGGAGCCCACCCGAGGCGTGCGTGGTCGTCCACTTCCAGGGCGTGTCGCTGGCCGCATCCCGCGGCAGGTCGTCCTCGAACCAGACGCGGTCGTCGAATCGCTCCCTGACGTCGCCGACCAGCGACCGCTCGAAGAGCCGCAGGCTGCCGGTTGCTGCCTGCGGGGACGTCGCGAAGTCGAACTCGACCGTGGCCGTCTCGGGCGGCTCGATCCGCCGCGCGTCGGCCGCGACCGCCAGCGGTGTGTCGATCCGCATGTAGTCGGGCAGCCGCACGCGGCAGGCCAGCGACCGGATCTCGGGCCGCCGAAGGATCGTGAGCGAGTGAGTCTTCGTCCAGGTGTTGCCCGCCTCGAGCCGGTAGCGGGCGTCATGGTCGAGACCTTCGAGCGTGGCGACGAAGCCGCCGCCACCGTCGGTCCGCATCGGCTGGCGGCTGGGGCGGCCGGCCGCGTCGACGATGACGAGCGTGGCGTCGGCGACGGTGCCACGGACGACGCGGCCGCGGATCTCCAGCGGCTCCCCCTGGAGCACGTCGAGATCGCCCGGCGACTCCAGCTGCAGCCAGGTCGCCGGCGGGATGTCGGCCGCCGGATGCAGCAGCCGGTCAAGCGTCGTGAGAAACCGGTCGCCCAGGCCGGCGCGGAGGGCGGCGATGGAGCCGACGACGGCCGCGGCGATCGCCAGATTGCGGAGCAGCGTCCGCCACGGCACGACCCGCGCGGTGCGGAAGCCGCGGATCCGCTCCTGGGTCTGCTCGAGGAGCCGCTCCACCATGTCGGGCCGCAGCACGCGGCCATCGCGGCCGAGCACCGCCCCCGTGTCGCCGTGCCGTGCCAGGTCGACCACGGTGAGCAGCTGGTTGTGGGAGTCGCCGATCACCCGCTCGATCCGCAGCGCCACCGCGTCGAGCAGCGGCCAGCGGCTGGCCGGCGCGACGAGAAACACGCCGACGGCCGCCGCCACCGCCGCCCACCAGCCGCACCACACCGCCTGCCTGCCCGGCACGGAGAGCGGCATGGCGAGATCGAGGACGACGCCCCCCACCACCCATGCCAGCGCGATCGCCACGGCGAGCAGAAGCCCCGCCGCGAGCACCGTAGCCACGAGCGAGCAGCGGGTGCGCCGCACGACCGCCGCCAGCCGCGTGGCCCGGGCATCGCCTGTCGCTCTTGTCTGTGGAGGGGTGGCCATGGGGAGTGTCTCTCGCGTCAGTTGGTCACCGGCCCGGCCGCGCTGCCCACGGCCCGGCCCAGCCACTCGGCGGCCCGATCCCACCAGGTGGTGGGCGATCCCTCGACGCCGGCCGGCGTTGGCGGCCGCAGCGTGCTCAGCAGGAATTCGACCGCGAAGAGTGCGAAGAGCGTTGCGATCAGCCAGGCGGTCAGCTCTCGGCGGCCGGTCAGCCGCGCGTGGAGCGTAGGATCTTCGGCGGTGCCCGCCAGCCGCGTGACCGGGCGAGGTGCGAAGACAGCGTCGATCTCCGCGCCGGTCACGCGCTCGAAGGCGGCGGTGTCGACGTCGGGATTCACGGCCATGCCGAGCCGCAGCGGTGCCGCCGCCCCGCCGGCCGGCGGCTCTACGTCGAACTCGTAGAACCCGACGGCGCCGGTGTCGTCGTAGCCACCGGTCACGCCGTCGTCGCCGGCGACGGTGTCGATGGCACGCCGCTCGCCCGCCGGCCCCGTTACCTGCACCACCGCCCGCCGCCAGGAATCGCTCAGTCGGATCGGGGCCGGATCGAAGGGATGCACGCTCTCGGCGGCCACCGCCTGCGCCGCGGGCCGCAGGTGCTGCACCGTGCGGAGCATGATCGGCACGAAGGACGGATGCACCGGCAGGTTCGACCAGTCGGGCGTGACGGGCAGACCCCAGACGATGACGCGGCCGCGTCCGCAGCGGGTCTCGGCCACGATCGGGGTGCCGTCGTCGAGCCGCGCGAGCACCACCGCCGACGGCGCGGGCCGCGGCGAGCCCGAGCCGCCGGTTGTGAGCGTGAGCGGCTCGTGGCGGAAAACACGGAGCGTGCCGAAGGCCGCTGGCGTGTCCGCGGCGGGCAGGGCGTCGTCGGTCGCACGAAACGCGGCGAACACCGGGTGCGAGAGGTCGACCGCCCTGAGGGACCGGGCCGCCGTCTCGTCGTCGACGTCGCCCTTGGCCGGGCCAAGGGCGATCGCGATCGAATTGCGGCCCGGCGCGGGCCCGCGAAGAAAATCCCGGAGATCGTTGTCGTCGTGCTTCTGCGAGCCGGCCAGCACCACCAGTCCGGCGCCGTTCTCGAGCCGCTCTCGCAGCCACTTCTGCCGTGTCGAGTCGATCCGCTGCTCGACCAGGAAGATCACGTCGGCGTCGCGAACCGATCGCTCGTCGAGGGCGTCAGCCCGCTTGACCGTCACGTCGAGGCTGCGGGCGAGGCCCGTGTCGCCGCCGTGCGCTTCCGCCGCCGCCCGCGGGCTGTCGAGCGCGGCCTTGAGGAAGAGCGCCGGATCGAGGATCGGCTCGAGTACCGGGGGAGCGACGACGAGCACTCCCACGCGGGGCTCCACGTTGAGCACGAAGAGCAGCGCGTCGTCCTCGGGGTAGGCGTCGGCGGGAATCTCGATCCGGCCGCGGAGCACACCCGGCCGCTGGGGCACGACGGACAGCGTCCGCACGGCCAGCCGGCCCGGCGTCACGTCGATCGGCACCTGGGCGACGATCTCGTCGTCGAGCCGCACCGTGGCCTTCACGTTCACCGGCGCATCGCAGCCAGCGGCGGCCAGCCGGACGGTCAACTCGACCGGGAGGCCGACGACCGGCCGCTGGGCTCGGGGCGGCTCGCCGAGAATCGCGACGTTCCGCACAGGCGCGATGCCGGCCGATGCCACGTCGGCGACGATCAGGGTGGCATCGTCGGGCAACCGCAGCGTCGCCGCTCGGTCCTGGAGCCGCCGCCAGCCGCGGCGCTCGCAGTCGGAGACGAGCCAGACCGTCCGCGGGCCGCGCGGCGGGCCGGCGACCGCCTCTGTCATCGCGGCGGCCAGATCGGCGGTGCCGGGGTCGGGCCGAATCGCATCGAGCTCCGCGGCGAACCGCCGGCCGTCGCCGAGGGTCGCGCGGTGGAGCACCCGCGGCTCCATCCCCGCCCGCACCAGCGTCACGAAGTCGCCGGGCCGCAGCCGCGACGCCGCCGCCCGCACCGCCTCGCGGATCCGGTGCAGCGCCGACGTGCCGTCGGACACGAGGGCCGTCGTCATGCCGGCGTCCACCACGAAGGCCACGTCCCGGCTGCGGCCGGCGCCGAACCGCTCGAACACCGGCCGCGACAGCGCCCACACGGCCAGCAGCACGATCGCCGTCCGCAGGAGGAGGAGCAGCCACTCGACCAGGCGGATCCGCCGCCGCTGCTGCACGTAGCCCTCCATGAGGAACCGGTAGGTGGGCAGCTCCACCTCGTGCAGCCGGTGGAGATTGAGCAGGTGCAGAAGCACCGGCACCGCGGCGAGTGGCAGGAACCAGAGGAGCAGCGGGTTGAGCATGGTGTGGTGTCGGCCGCCGCCACCGGGCGGCGCGGTCCGGTCACGGGGTCATCCGGTGATGCGGCTGCGCCGGCCGAGGTATCGCGAGAGCATTTCCGCGTAGGGCTGATCGGTGGACGTGAGCTCGTAGGCCACCGACCGCTCCAGGCAGGCCGCGCGAATCGCCGTGAGGAACGAGCCGAACCGCTCTAGGTAGGCGGCGCGGATCTGCCGGGGGTTGGTCACGAGCCGGCCCTCCCCTTCCATGTCACGGAACCGGGTGACCGTGTCCCAGGGGAACGACTGCTCGGCCGGATCGACGAGGTGGAAGACGATCAGGTCGTGCCGCATCGACTTCATGAGCGCCAGGCCCGCGGCGATGCTCGCCGGATCGTCGAGCAGGTCGCTGATCAGGATCACGATGCCGCGCCGGGGAATCCGGCCGGCGAGCTGCCGCAGCGAGTCGCCGACGGAGGTGTCGCTGCCCGGTGCGGCGCTGGCGAGGTCGGCGAGGATGTGGCGGAAGTGCCGGCCAGCCGACCGCGGCGGCACCCACGTGCGGACGCCGCGGTCGAACGTGGCCAGGCCGGCGGCGTCGTTCTGCTTGAGTGCGAGGCGGCAGAGGGCGGCGGCGAGGCAGCGGCCGTAGTCGAGCTTGGTCGGATGGCCATCGCTGCCGAAGTCCATCGAACGGCTGGTGTCGAGGACGACGCTGATGCGGGTGTTGGTCTCCTCCTCGTAGAGTTTGACATAGTGCTTGTCGGTCTTGGCCAGCAGCTTCCAGTCGAGCATTCGCAGCTCGTCGCTGGGTGTGTAGGGGCGATGGTCGGCGTATTCCACGCTCGAGCCGAAGGCGGGGCTGGGGTGCCGGCCGGAGAGCAGGCCCTCGACCGCCGTGCGGGCCACGAGCTCCATGCGGGCGACGAGCGTGAGGCTGCGCGGGTCGGCGATGTCCGGACTGCCACCAATGCCCGCGTGCGTGCTGGTGGGATCGGCCGCCATGAATCGCCCCTCGTGCTCGCGTGGTCGGCGGGCGACGGCCCGCGTCGCTCAGGCCGTCTCGGGCAGCGACTGCAGGATGCCTTCGATCACCCTGTCGGTCGTCACGCCCTCGCTCTCGGCCGTGAAGCTCGGCACGATGCGGTGCCGCAGCACCGGCTTGGCAACGGCGCGGATGTCGGCGAACGACACGTTCGGCCGGCCGTCGAGCAGCGCCCGCGCCTTTGCTCCCAGTAGCAGCGACTGACAGGCCCGCGGGCCCGCGCCCCATGCCAGCCAGCGGCGGGTGTCGGCGGTGCTCGAGGCGTCGGTCGGCCGTGTGGCCCGGGCCAGCCGCACGGCGTACGTTGCCACGGGCTCGGCCACGAGCACGTCTCGGACGATCTCCTGGATCCGCAGGATGTCGGCCGCCCCGATCACCGGCTCGAGCTTCACCGTCTGCCGGGCCGTCGTCGACGTGGCGATCCGCACCTCGTCGTCGAGCGATGGGTAGTCGACCGAGATCTTGAACATGAATCGGTCGAGCTGGGCCTCGGGGAGCGGGTAGGTGCCCTCGCTCTCGATCGGGTTCTGCGTGCCGAGCACGAAGAAGGGCCGCGGCAGTTCGAACGTTTTGCCCGCTACCGTGACGTGGTGCTCCTGCATCGCCTGCAGGAGCGCGGCCTGGGTCTTGGGGGGAGTGCGGTTGATCTCGTCGGCCAAGACAAGGTGGGCGAAGATCGGCCCCTTCACGAACCGCAGATCCCGCTGGCCCGACTGCTTGTCCTCCTGCAGGATCTCGGTGCCGGTGATGTCGGAGGGCATCAGGTCGGGGGTGAACTGAATCCGGCTGAATGAGATCGAAAGCAATTGCGAGAGGCTCGAGATCATGAGCGTCTTCGCGAGGCCGGGCACGCCTTCGAGGATGCAGTGGCCACGGCAGAAAATGCCCATCAGGAGCAGTTCGAGCACCTGCTCCTGGCCGACGATCACCTTGCCCAGCGCCGCGAGCATGCGGCGGTAGGCCTTGGCCACGGCCTCGGCCTGGGCCGCGATGGCCGCGGGTTTCGGGGATTCGACCATCTCGGCCACGGCGTGACTCCGGCAGGCGAAGGCATGGCGCTGATCCGCGCCCCGTCACCGACTATACGCCCGGCTGCAGGCGTGGGCCAGAGCCGGCGCGGCTGGGACGCACTGCCCCAGTGCGTCGCACTATGGCGGCGGCAGGGCCCTGATCTCGCGGATCGCCGCCGGGTCGCGGGCCGCGGGCCGGGGGTCGTGCCAGCGGTCGCGGGGGGCGGGCGCTCGCGCATCGAGCCACGTGCCGAACCGGTGCCGTAACGCCGCGAGGGAGCGGTGCGTCTGGGGCTCAAACGTGGAGCTGCCGGCGTCGTCCTCCGAGGTCTTGCGCATCGTGGCCCGCAGGCCGGGCTCGGCGAGCACGGCGGCCCCGACGGCGTCGCGGCTTTCGCCGGAGACCGCGCAGTAGATCGTGAGATATTCGACGAGCTGCTGGCCGGCGCGAAACGCCTTCAGCCGCAGGCTCGGCGCCGGGCCGTCGGGCGTCGGGTAGAAGACCGCTAGGTCGTCGGGCTTTTCCCAGGCGTCGGCCTTGCCGATCGTCTGCCAGGGCACGACGCCGTCGGCGCCCAGCGCCCAGCTCTCGACGCACCAGGCCGCCGACGTGGCGTGCGGTGTGCCGAGCGCGTTGGCGGAGCCGTACATCGACACGAGCGTGCCGAAACGGTGGGCGCGGGCCATGACCCGGTCGCGGTAGGTCCGCAGCGCGCCGCTGACGACCTCCGACGTCACCACCCCGTCAAGTAGGTCCCGCTGCCATTCGGGTCGTGAGATGTCGGCCCGGTAGACGAAGCGGATGTCGGGGTGCCCCGCCACGCCGCGCCAGAACTCCGCGCCGAACCGCCGCAGCGCCCAGAAGTCCTGCGTGTTCGCCGGCTCGTCGAAGACCCAGGCGGCCGAGCAGCCGTCCCAGCGATTGCCGCGCTGCTGTTTGAAATAGACCTTGTTGTTGAGATAGAACTCGAACATCGGCTCCGTCCACTTTTTCCGGGAAAAGTGCTCGGCGAAGCGGCCGGCGGCGGCACGGAACTCCCGCCAATACGCGTCGTCGTAGGCCGACTCGATCCAGTAGCCGCCCTTGAAGTGCCGCTCGTGGTCCATGGGCCAGTTCTCGTTGAGCGGCAGGTAGAAGGCATCGACCGGCACCGCGCCGCGGGGAAGATCGGCGAAGGCGGAGCCGTCGAGCACGGGGCCGAACCGCTCGTCCCACTCCCGCCAGTCCCACGCTCCGGAGGCGTCGACCCGCGGCGCGGCCTTCACCTGGCCCGTCCAGCCGTAGGGCAGCCAATTCAGCGTGGTGCGATGCTCGTGGGCCAGCCGGTAGTACGCGCGCTCGTGGCCGGGCAGGCCGTAGGCGTTCATCTGTGGCACGAACGAGAGCCGGTCGGGCAGCGTGAAGTTCCAGACGGTCACGCCGAAGGGAACGTCGCGGCCGCCGGCACGGAGCGCGCCGGCGTGGCGGCCGGGCCGCGCGTCCTTCGGCACGAGGATCTCCACGAAGCCGCCGTCGGCGGCGGACCGCAGCGGGTCGACGTGGCCGCCGACCGGCGGCATGGCGAACCGCTGCGTCGGCAGGTCGATCGAGACGGCGTCGAGTCCGGCGTCGATCGAGAACCCGATCGCCTCGCCGCGCGCGGCGAAGAATTCGAGCGACTCGAGCGGCTCGCCGAACGAGTCGCGGCCGGCGATCGGCGGGGCGGGCCCGCGCGGCGGCGGGGCTGCGGTGGGCAGGCTGGCGGGGGCCGCGGGGACGGCCGCCGCCGCGGGCGGCTGCGGCGGGGGTGGATCGCCGTCCTCCAGCCAG
>JBIJCD010000079.1:0-10881 GCA_044344895.1 Pirellulales bacterium
GCTGCCGATCAGGCGATCGACGCGCAGATCGCCAGGATCGCGGCCGCGCACGCCGGCGGCTCTCCGTCATCGGAGAACGGCGCGGCGGTGTTTCGCCGGGCCTGCGCCGCCTGCCACCGCTACGCAGGCGAAGGGGCGGCGATCGGTCCGGCGCTCGACGGCGTGGGCCAGCGTGGGCCGCAGCGACTGCTCGAGGACATTCTCGACCCCAACCGCAACGTCGACGAGGCCTTCCGCACGACCACGGTCACCACGACCGACGGCCGCGTCGCCACGGGCCTACGGCTCCGTGACGAAGGAGGCGACGTCCTTCTCGCCGACGCCACGGGGCGGGAGATCCGCGTCACGGCCGCCGACATCGACGAGACCGTCGTCACGCGGCTCTCGCCGATGCCCTCGAACGTGGCGGCGCAGCTCGGCGAGCAACAGCTCTCCGACCTGCTGCACTACCTGATGCAGCCGCGAGCGGCTGCCCCTTAGTGCGCATCCCGGTTTGGTGTAGCGACGGCTTCGGGGCGGCAAAAGTCTCGTCGCGTGGGCCGAGGCGGCCCAAAGCTCCTCGAGCGTTCGCCGGCCCCTCGCCTCCGTCTCTAGGTTTGCCAAGTCGCCGCTACAGCTAAACCAGATGCGCTCTAGGCCTGCAGCGGTCTGCAGCGACGCTGCGGCGCGGCTGGTAGTCGGGGAGCCGGGATCGCTTCAGTCCGCGCGTGCGCGACGCGACATCTGACTCGCTCTGATGAATGCCCGTCATCCAGCCGGCCGGCCCGCGACGCCCGTCACGCCACGCGGTGCTTCGCGAGCACGGCGTCGGTGAGTTTTCCGCCCACGCCCGGCGCCTCCGGCAGCGTGTAGTGGCCGTCCACCACGTGGATCGGGTTCTCCCAGATGTCGAAGAGCGACTCGTAGCAGCACTCGACCAGCGGACTGTTCTCGGTGGCCGCGGCCAGCTGCGCGTGCACGTTGTGCTGCACGTTGGTGTGCGGGATCACGGAGAGCCCGTAGGCCCGGCCCAGCGCCGCCACGTCGAGCCACTCCTCGATGCCGGAGAGCTTCGTGACGTCAGCCTGGATGATGTCGACCGCCTTCTGATCGACGTACTCCCGGAAGTCGTGGAGCGTGTAGATCGTCTCGCCGACCGCGATCGGGACGTCGAGGGCTTTGGCCAGCTCGGCGTGGGCCCGCACGTCGAAGGGATGCATCGGCTCCTCGAGCCAGGCGATGTCGAACTGCTCGAGCCGGCGGCCCCACACGACCGCCGTCTTCAGGTCCCAGACGGTGTTGACGTCGACCATCAGCCTGATCGAATCGCCGATCGCCTTCCGCACCGCCTTCACCCGCTCGAAGTCCTCGCGGGGATCGGGACGGCCCAGCTTCATCTTCACCGCGTCGAAGCCGCGGTCGATGATCCGCTTCATGTCGGCCACGAGCTCGTCGGTGCTCCACGTGAGCCAGCCGCCGTCGGTGTTGTAGGCCTTCACCTTCGACTTGCAGGGCCCGAGGTGCCGCCACAGCGGCTGGCCCTCGAGCTTCAGCTGGATGTCCCAGAGGGCGAGGTTCATCGCCGCGAGGCCGACCCGAGCCACGCCCACCCGGCCGATGAAGTGGGTCGTGGAGTGCATCGCCTTCATGAGGGCGTGCCGCTCGAGCGCCGGCTTGCCGACGACCGCGGGGCCGTAGCAGTCGTCGATCATCACCTTTACTGCCCGCATGCCACGGGAGTAGTTCCAGTTGAAGCCATAGCCGGTCACACCGGCGTCGGTCTCGATCTTCACCTGCACGAACTCGACCGAGGCCACGCTCGACTGCGAGTCGGTGATCGTCCGCTGCCCGAGCGGCACGTCGACGAGCACGGTCTCGACACGGGTGATGGTCGGCGAGCCGCCGGCTCCCGGCCGCGATCCCGGCGTTGCTGCGTGCTTCGCTGCGTGCGTGGCTGGCGTGGTCATCGTCGTCGGCCCTTTCGTCCGGGTGCGTCGGTGCGGGCACATTGGACCGACAGGCAGGCCACTCGCCAAGCCGTGCGACCGCGGCCCCCGTCCGGCGGCTGCAAACCTGCGACGCGGACCAGACTCGCCGTTGGGATGTGCGGCCGAATATCCGGCACAACGCCTCCAAGCGGGCCGAGAAACCTTGTGGCCCCGGCGTTCGTGAGCTACTTTGGGGGGGTCTGTCCGAGCCGCCGGCCGCTCGTCGGCCGTCGGCCAACCTCTCGAGCAAGGGCTGCCGCATGAGCCATCTCAGGCGCGGATTTCCGGCGCGGTTCGGGGCCTTGGTCGCCGCGGCGCCGCTTCTCGTCCTCACGTTCTTCGCCGGTCGCGTCCTTCCGGCCGCCGACCCGCCCGAGCAGCCGGTCAGCTATCACAAGCAGATCCGGCCGATCTTCCAGGCCAACTGCCAGGGCTGCCATCAGCCGGCCAAGGCCGAGGGCGGCTACGTCATGACGGAGGTGGCTCGGATGCTGGCCGCCGGCGATTCCTCGACGCCCGGCGTCGTGCCGGGCAAGCCCGAGGGCAGCCACCTGCTCGCCCAGATCACTCCCGACGCCTCCGGCGCGGCGGAGATGCCCAAAAACGCCAAGCCGCTCGCGGCCGCCGACATCGCGCTGGTCCGCCGCTGGATCGCGGAAGGCGCCCGCGACGACACGCCGGCCAGCGCCGGGCAGCGGGTCGACGCCGAACACCCGCCCACCTACACCCGCCAGCCCGTGATCACGTCGCTCGACTTCTCGCCCGACGGAAAACTGCTCGCCGTCTCCGGCTTCCACGAGGTGCTGCTGTTCGACGTCTCGTCCGGCCAGGTGCCGGCCGCCCCGGCGCGTCGGCTCGTGGGGCTCTCGGAACGGATCGAGCGGGTCCGCTTCTCGCCCGACGGCACGAAGCTGGCCGTGACGGGCGGCAGCCCGGCGCGGATGGGCGAGGTGCAGATCTGGAACGTGGCCGACGGCGCGCTCATCCGTTCGGTGCCAGTGACCTTCGACACGGTCTATGGCGGCTCCTGGTCGCCTGACGGCACGCTCATCGCCTTCGGCTGCGCCGACAACACGCTGCGGGCGATCCGGGCCGAGACCGGCGAGCAGGTGCTCCACCAGGGCGCCCACGAAGACTGGGTCCTCGATACGGTCTTCGCGCCCAAGGGCGACCACGTCATCTCGGTCGGCCGCGACATGACGGTCAAGCTCACGGAGCTGGCCACGCAGCGGTTCGTCGACAATATCACGTCGATCACGCCCGGCGCGCTCCGCGGAGGCCTCACCGCGGTCGACCGTCACCCCAGCCTCGACCACGTCGTCGTGGCCGGCTCCGACGGGATGCCCCGGGTCTACAGGATCCATCGGCACTCCGCCCGCGTGATCGGCGACGACGCCAACCTGATCTTCCCGCTCTTCCCGGTGACCGGCCGGGTGTTCAACGTGCGGTTCTCACCTGACGGCAAGCGGATCGCGGCCGTCGGCTCGCTCGACAGCAAGGGCGAGCTCGTGGTGGCCAGCTACGGCCTCGAGCAGGACGTGCCCCGGAACATCCTCGACATCATGGCGAAGGTTCCCGGCGAAACCCGCCGCAAGGGCACGCAGCGGTCCGAGGCCGAGTGGAAGACGTTCGACGCATTCAGAGAGGCCTCCACAAAGCTCCTGGCGAAGGTCGATCTGCCCACGGCGGCCGCCTACGCCGTCGCCTTCCATCCCACGAGCGGCGCCGTGGCCGTCGGCGGGGGAGACGGGATCGTGCGGTTCTTCGACTCAGGCTCGGGCTCGCCCGGCATCAGCTTCGCCGTGGCGAAGGTCGACGTGGCGGCCGTGGCCAAGGCCGCGCTGCCGCTCCCCTGGCCCACCGAGGCCTCGCTTGAGCCGGAGCCCGCCGTGCCCGTGGCGGTCGCCTCCATCGCCGTCGAGCCGCAGGCGGTCACGCTCAAGGGGCCCTTTGCCACGGCGCAGCTGGTGGTGACCGGCCGGCTCGTCGACGGCCGGTCGATCGACCTGACGCGGAGCGTGCGGATCGAGCCCGCGACCGACGCCTCCAAGCCGCTCGTCGCAATCGGCCCCGGCGGCCTCGTGCGTCCGCTCGCCGACGGCAGCGGCGCGGTGCGGATCGTTCACGGCGAGGGCGCCGGGCTCGTGTCCCGCGACCTGCCGGTGACCGTCGCCGGCACCGGCGGCATGCCCGACGTCGACTTCATCCGCGACGTCAATCCCGTGCTCGCCAAACTCGGCTGCAACCAGGGCACCTGCCACGGTGCCGCCAAGGGCAAGAACGGCTTCAAGCTCTCGCTCCGCGGCTACGACCCGCTGTTCGACGTGCGGGCGCTCACGGACGATCACGGCAGCCGCCGCGTCAACCTCGCCAGCCCCGATGACAGCCTCATGCTGCTGAAGGCGTCGGCCACGGCGCCGCACGCCGGCGGCCTGCTCGCCAAGGTGGACGAGCCCGCCTACCAGCTCGTCCGCCGCTGGATCGAGCAGGGCGGGCGGCTCGACCTCGCGACGCCGCGGGTGACCGGCATCAAGGTCTTTCCGGCCGCCGCGGAGATCGACGCCGGTGGCCGTCGCCAGCAGTTTCGCGTCGTCGCGGAGTATGCCGACGGCACGACGCGGGACGTCACCCGCGAGGCGTTCCTCGAGAGCGGCAACAACGAGGTCGCCACCGCCGACAAGAACGGCCTTGTCACGGCCGTGCGCCGGGGTGAGGCGCCGATCCTCGCCCGCTACGAGGGCTCCTACGCCGCCGTGACGCTCACCGTGATGGGCGACCGCACGGGCTTCGAGTGGAGCCAGCCCGAGGCCTGGGGGCCGATCGACGAACTGGTTGCCGCCAAGTGGAAGTCTCTCAAGACGCTGCCCGCGCCGCTCTGCTCCGACGCCGAGTTCCTCCGCCGGATCACGCTCGACCTCACCGGCCTGCCCCCGTCGGCGCAGCAGGTGCGGGCCTTCATGGCCGACCGCCGCGACACCCGGATCAAGCGGGCCGAACTGGTCTCGCGGCTGCTGGCCAGCGACGCCTTCGTCGAGCACTGGACCAACAAGTGGGCCGACCTGTTGCAGGTGAACCCGAAGTTCCTCGGCACCGAGGGTGCGAAGGGCCTGCGCGACTGGATCCGCGGCCAGGTGGCGGCGAACACCCCCTACGACCAGTTCGCCCGCGAGATTCTCACGGCCACCGGCTCCAACCGCGAGCATCCGGCCGCGGCCTACTTCAAAACCCTCCGCGACCCGCTGGCCACGATGGAAAACACCACGCACCTGTTCCTGGGCGTGCGTTTCAACTGCAACAAGTGCCACGACCATCCGTTCGAGCGCTGGACGCAGGACCAATACTTCCAGACCGCGGCCTACTTTGCACAGGTCGATTTCGCCAAGGATCCGGAGAGCGGCGACCGAACGATCGGCGGCACTGCCGTCGAGGGAGCCAAGCCGCTCTATGAGATCGTCAGCGACAAGGCCGAGGGCGAGGTCGTGCACGAGCGGACCGGCAAGCCGGTGCCGCCGCAGTTTCCCTTCGACTGCCGGCACACAACCTCCGACAAGGCCACCCGGCGTCAGGAACTCGCCGCCTGGATCACCTCCCCCGACAACGCCTACTTCGCCCGCAGCTACGTGAACCGGCTGTGGGGCTACCTCTTCGGCACCGGCATCATCGACCCGATCGACGACATCCGCGCCGGCAACCCGCCCAGCAACCCGCAGCTGCTCGACCACCTCACCACATCGTTCATCGCCGGCGGCTTCGACGTCCGTCGTCTGCTCGCCGAGATCTGCACGTCGCGGACCTACGGGCTGGCGATCGAGACGGGCAAGTGGAACTACGACGACCGCATCAACTATTCCCACGCCCTGCCCCGGCGGCTGCCGGCCGAGACGCTCTTCGACAGCCTGCACGCAGTGGTCGGCTCGCCGACGAAGTTCCCCGGCTATCCGGTGGGCACGCGGGCTGCCCAGCTGCCCGACGTGGCCAGCACGCTCGGCGGCGGCTTCCTGCAGACGTTCGGCAAGCCGGCGCGGGAGAGCGCCTGCGAGTGCGAGCGGGCCGGCGGCTTGGCGCTCGGGCCGGTGATGGCGCTCGTGAGCGGCCCGGCCGTGGGCGACGTGCTCGCCGACCCGCAGAGCGACCTGGCGAAGCTCGTGGCCGCACAGCCCGACGACAATCTGCTCATCGAGGAGGTCTTCCTGCGGATCCTCAACCGGCCCAGCAAGCCCGCCGAGGTCGAGGCCGTGAAGAAGCTCACCGGCGAGGTGGCGGTCGACCACGAGTCGCTCTCGGCCGAGCTGGCCCGGGCCGAGGCCGACTGGAAGACTCGGCTGGCGAAGCTCCAAGAGGAGCGGCTGGCCCGCATCGCCGCGGCCCGCAAGACGCTCGAGGAGGCGACCGCCGCCCACGAGCCCACCCGCATCGACCTCGAGCAGAAGCGGGCGGACAAGATCGCGAAGGCGGTCGAGTCGCTGGAGAAGTATCACGCCGACCCGGAGGCCGTGCTGCGGCGGCTCGAGGCCGAAGCGGCGAAGCTGCCGCCATGGCATGTCGTCCCGGCGGCGCAGGTCGCGTCGCGGGCCAAGGCGACGCACAAGACGCTCGCCGACGGCTCGGTGCTCGTGGAGGGCCCGCAGGGCGACGAGACGACCACGCTCACGATCCCGCTGCCGCTGGAGCGGCTGACTGGGATGCGGCTCGAGGCCATCGCCGACGCGAGCCTGCCCAAGGGTGGCGCGGGCCGCTCCCCCGACGGCAACTTCGTGATCACGGAGATCATCCTGGAGCTGGCCCCCGCCGCGCGTCCCAAGGAGGTCACCCGCGTCGCGCTCCACAGGCCGCAGGCCGACTTCTCGCAAGACAATCTCGCCGTCGCCCAGGCGATCGACGGCGACATGAACGGCGGCCGCGGCTGGGGCGTCGCCCCGCGGACTCGCGAGTCGCACTGGGCGGTGTTCGAGGTGAAGGATCCGGTCCAATTCAAGGAGCCGATGGTCGCCACGGTGCGGATCGAGCAGCGGTTCAACGGGGGCAAGCACGCCCTGGGCCGGTTCCGGCTTTCGTTCACCGATGCCGCGGGACCGCTGCCGCTGGGGCTTCCGGTCCGCCTGGGCGAGATTGCGTCGCTGCCGCGGGAGCTGCGTTCACCGCAGGAGTCTGCCGAGCTGGCGACGCTGATCACGGCCCGTGACCCTGCCCGGGCGAAGCTCTCCGGCGACCTCGCCGCGGCCGCGCTGCCGGTGCCGCCCGACCCGAAGCTCGTGGCGCTGGCCGAGGCGCTGGCCGAGGCCGAGAAGCCGGTGCCCGACGATCCGGCCATCGTCCGCCTCCGCTCTGACCATGCCGCCAGCACGCAGCAGGTCGCCAACCGGCGGCTGACCGTGATCCAGGACCTGGCCTGGGCCCTGATCAACAGCCCAGCTTTCTTCTTCAACCACTGACTCAACTCCCGGCGTGAGCCCCGCCGATCCACTCTCCCGAACCTCCGTTCACCGCACGTTTCGCAAAGGAGTCCGCCATGCTCGTCATCCCCGGCCGCCCCGGCAAGGATCTCTGCGACCCGAACCTCGGCACCAGCCGCCGCGCGATCCTGCGTGCCGGCGGCATCGGCTTGTTTGGCATCTCGCTGCCCAACGTGCTGCGGCTCCAGGCCGCCAGCGCCAACGAGTCGACCGGCGGCCGCGCGGTGGCCCCCGGCTGGGGCCGGGCCAAGAGCGTGGTGCTCGTCTATCTGCAAGGCGGCCCGAGCCACATCGACCTGTGGGATCCCAAGGAAAACGTCCCCGACAACGTCCGCAGCACCTTCAAGAGCATCCCCACGAAACTCCCCGGCGTGCAGTTCACGGAAAACCTCCCCAAGCTCGCCGGCATCAACGACCGCTTCACCATGATCCGGTCGATGAACTACACGCCCAACGGCCTGTTCAACCACACGGCCGCCATCTACCAGATGATGACCGGCTACACGACCGACAAGGTGAGCCCGTCGGGCCAGCTCGAGCCGCCCAACGCCAAGGACTTCCCCAACTTCGGCTCCAACATCGTGCGGCTCAAGCCGCTCGAGCAGCCGATGCTGCCGTTCGTGATGCTGCCGCGGCCGCTCCAGGAGAGCAACGTCGTCGGCAAGGGGGGCACGGCCGGGTTCCTGGGCCGCGACTTCGACCCCTACACGCTCTATCCCGACGGCGACGACCTCGACATGCGGAAGATGGAGCGGATCCGCATCGACGACCTGCAGCTGCGGACTGACGTCTTCGCCAAGCGGCTGGAGCGGCGGGCCCGCCTCCGCGACTTGATCGACAGCACGATGCCGGAGATCGACAAGGCGGTGGCCGACTACAAGCTCGACGAATACTACGAGCGGGCCCTGGGCCTCGTGATCTCGGGCCGGGCCCGCGAGGCTTTTGGGCTCGACCGGGAGGCCCCCGCCCTCCGCGACGCCTACGGCCGCAACACCTTCGGCCAGAGCCTGCTGCTCGCCCGCCGGCTCGTCGAGGCGGGCACCCGCGTGGTGGAGGTCGTGTGGCCGAAGGTCGCCAACTCCGACAACCACTCGTGGGACCACCACGTCGGTCTCGACAAGCGGATGAAGGATCAGTCTGGCCCGATGCTCGACCAAGGGCTCTCGGCGTTCATTACCGACATGGATGACCGCGGCCTCTTGAAGGACACGCTCGTGGTGGCGGTCGGCGAATTCGGCCGGTCGCCGCAGAAGGGCGTGAGCACGTCGGGCAACGGCAACTCCGCCGACGGCCGCGACCACTGGCCCTACTGTTTCACGGCCCTCGTCGCCGGCGCCGGCACCCGCCGCGGCTACGTGCACGGGAAGAGCGACGCCACCGCCTCTGCGCCGCTCGAGGATCCGGTGCACCCCACGGAGCTGTTGGCGACGATCTACCACGCCTTCGGCATCGAGCCGGAGACGATCGTCTACAACCACCTGAACCAGCCCCGCGAGCTCGTGAAGGCCAAGGCCGTCACGAAGCTCTTCGCCTGATCTGGCAGCCCCCATCTCGACAAAAGAGTCCGTCGCATGCGGCCGTCCGCCCCGCAAAATCGCCGGCCGCTCTGTCTGGCATGGCTCGTCGCGCTGGCGGGTGGCGCACTGACCCTCGCCCCGCCGGCCCTCGCGGCCGACCCGTCGTCCGCCGATTCCGTCCGCCACGACCGTCGTCTCTATGCCGGCACCTGGCAGGTGACCGCGATCGAAAACGACGGCGAGCAGTCGGCCGCCGACGACGTTCGGCGGCTGACCGTCGTCAACGACGACGCCGGCGGCTGGACGCTGCTGCGGGACGGTGTCGAGGTGGTGCACGGCACGAGCACGATCGACCCCGAGGCCAGCCCCAAGACGATCGACTTCGAGATCACATCCGACGACGGCAAGGGGCAGCTGCTCCTGGGCATCTACGAGATCGGCGAGCGCACGCGGCGGCTCTGCCTGCGGTCGCCCGGCGAGTGGCGGCCACGGGAATTCACCGCCGGCACCGGCACGCGGGCGATCATGATGACCTTCGAGCGGCTGCCATGAGCCGCCGGTGGCTCTCCTGCGCGTTCGCGGTACTCGCCGTCACAGGTGTCGCGTCGACGGCCGCACCGGCTGCGGAGCCGGCCGCCGCGGAGTCCCCGGCGATCGTCTTCGACTCCGCCGTGCGGCTGTTCTTCGCCGGCAAGCCGGCCGAATCCTCCGCGGCCTTCGACCGGCTCGTCGAACTCCAGCCCGCGACCGAGCCGGAGCTCTGGCAGCGGGGCCTCGCGCTCTACTACGCCGGGCGGTTCGCCGACGGCCGCCGGCAGTTCGAGCTGCACCGCACCGTCAATCCGGCCGACGTGGAAAACGTGGCCTGGCACTTTGCCTGCGTGGCCCGCGACCAGGGGCCTGAGCAGGCCCGCCAGGCGATCATCCCGGTGGGCGAAGATCGGCGGGTGCCGATGCGCGAGATTCTCGATCTCTTCGCCGGCCGGGCTGCGCCGGAGATCGTGCTGGCGGCGGCGGAGGCCGGCCCCGAGCAGGGCCGCCGCAACCAGCGGTGCTACGCCCACCTCTACCTGGGGCTCTACTTCGAGGCGATCGGCGACGCCGAGAAGGCGAAGCGGCACATGCTCCTGGCGGCCGACACGTATTCGATGGATCATTACATGGGCAAGGTGGCGCAGGTGCACTGCCGCGTCCGCGGCTGGACGCCCGCCGCAGCGCCGCCTGCCGCCCGCTCTCCGCAGCCGTGAGCCGCGTGCGGCCGATGCCGACCGGCAAGCGCACGATGCACTGGACTCGCGGGCATCGTCGCACGTGCTCGATACTGCAGTGGCCGTGAGCGATTGATCTTCGCCCTTCGGCACAGGAGGTGTACAGGTGGATGTCACACAACTGCCGTTCAACCGCCTCGTCGGCCTGGAGCCGGCCGCAGGCGATCTGCTTGTGACGTTGCCGGCCGGCCCGCAGCATGGCAATCACCTGGGAACCGTTCACGCCAGCGCACTGCTTGCCGTGGCCGAGGCCGGCTCGGGCGCGTTCTTGGTCGGATGGCTGGGCAACGCCGACGGGGTCGTACCGGTGGTGCGGAGGCTGGAGGCCAAGTTCCGCAAGCCGGCCGTGGGCCGCGTGTCAGCCCGAGCGGCGGTGCCGGCCGGCGAGGCGGAGCGTTGGGCGACCGAACTGACCGCCCGCGGGCGGGTGTCGGCGGCCGTGCCGGTGGAGGTGGTGGACGCCGCCGGGGTGGTGGTCACGTCAGCCATCGTCGAATGGTTCATCGCACGGGCAGCGCCAGACGCCGCCCCCATCGCTGCAGCAGACGACGGACCGTGACAGGTTTCTAGGAGGTCGCGGCTCAGCGTCCGCCGCCGCCAACCGGCGGTCCACGCACCAATGGCGGACCGGCCATCGCCAGCAACTCGCCGTCTCCATCTCGCGATTCGTCAACCG
>JBIJCD010000080.1:0-10877 GCA_044344895.1 Pirellulales bacterium
GCTCGCGAGCGGCACGCTCGCGGCGTACGCCACGCTGGCCACGGCGGGTGCGGGGCAGCGCAGGCGCGAATGGACGTGGCCCGTGTTTCTTGTCGGAGGTCTCGTGGCAGCCACGGCCAGCGCGAGTGGCGTGCTGATCATGCCCGCGGCCGTGGCGGCGACTGCGGTATTGGTGGCGATGTCGCCGGCATTCCGTACGCTGCGGTGGCGTACTCCGCTGGGCGTGGCGACGCTCATGGGCACCGGATTGCTGGCGACGTATTTCCTCGCCCACGCGGCCGGCGGTCCGACGCACTCCGCCGGTCGCACCGCGGATCCACAGAAAGCGGTGCGGTTCGCCTTGTATTTCCTCGGCGGAGCCTTCCTACGCGATAGCGAGTGGCCGGTTGCGATCCATCCCGATGGCCTCGTGCTCCACGTCGTGGTGCTGGGGTTCTGGGCTGCATGTGTCTGGGTCGTGGCGGAGATGTGGCGCCGGCGTGACTCGCTCGGCGGCTTCGAGCTGTTTCATGCCGCCATGCTCGCCTTCGTGATCGTTACGGCACTGGCCGGGGGATTGTTTCGCTCCGAATTAGGTGATCTCGAGGCACTCAACAAAAAGTACGCGTCGACCGCGCTCCTCGCCTGGGCGTCCGTCGCATCGTTGGTCATGCATTACCGATGCGCAGGATTGTTTGGAGACGGGTTTGTCAAGCCGCTGCGGGCGCTGGCATTCGCGGCCATCGTCGTGTCGATGATCCTTCCGGGTGATCTGCTCGAGTTTCGTGCGTGGGATGTGTGGCGCAGGCAACTGCGGGAGGCGATCGTGGCCTTCGCGGCGGGCGTGCACAACGAACCTTTGCTGAAGCGTTTTTTTCCCAGTGATCGGCTGGCCCACGACATGGTGCAGGAGATCCGGGGCGATTCCGCCTACGCGTTCCGGTCACTGCCCGAGGTCGGAGGCTCGTTGGAAGCCCGATACTCGCTGGTGCTGGATCGCCCGCAGAGTGCGGTCGTCGAGGCTGTGAGCCATCCCGCCGCGAATGATGATCGGGCTGGACGGGTGGCCGTTGGCAGGATGTCCGCCGTGGTGGGAGAGAGCCTGCCAAACATGGTCGTCGCCGATGATGCCGGTCGCATGGTCGGGTTCGGAAATGCCTCGCGGGTTGGGCTCGACGGCGCACGGCTGCTGCAGACGGAGTGGTTCGCTGCCTACCACGTGGAGCCCGGCCAAAGCGTCTTCTTGTATGCGATCGATCGGGGGTGCGCGGTGCTGGTGGGCGAGTTGTCAGAGGCCGGTGAGGACCGTGCCTCGACGGCAGCACTGACGGATGAACGCCGTGGTACGAGGGTGCCGCGCGTGCCGGACCACTCCGATTATGGCCTCGAGTTCATCAACGACGTCGAGGGACCGCTGTTCAAGCCTCCGACGACAGTGGGCATCTCCGCTGACGTGCGGTTCGTCGGCTGGGCGGTGGATCGCAGCGGCGGCGCACCCGCAACGGCGGTCGAGATCGTCATCGACGGACATCGGTATCGTGCGCGAAACGGCCTCCCGAGACCGGACGTCGCCGAGTACTTGCACGACCCGCGGTTCGTCTCCAGCGGATTTCGGTTCACCATGCCCGCGGCCCAGATCGGCTCGGGCACCCACGCCGTGTGCCTGCGGATGTTCCTTGCCGACGGCGATTCCTATCTTGAGTCGCCGACCGTTTCGCTCGTCGTCGAGTGACCGGTTGACGCAGTCACCTGCCCAGACGCCTGAGTACCCCTGCGAGCCCTTGCGTGCGCAGCACGTACAGTGCCCGCGCGGCCAGGGTCGCCCGGTATGAGGGATCGGCGGCAGCGTGCCGCAGCCGATCACGGAGTCCGGCACCAGGCCGTCGGTTCAGATCGGTGTTCGGATGGTAGCCGGGGGTGAGATCGGCGGCGAGGCGCTGGAATTCTCCCGCGGCGCTGGCAGGATCGAACAGGCTCGGGTACTCGATGCGGGCCTGCGTCTCCCACCAGCCGCGGTAGCCGCCTGGCGTTGTGAGGAAAGGATCCGGAAACGCCCGCTGCAGGTCGACTCGCTCCCGGTAGACGAGCCGCGCGGCCGGCGGAATCGGCGTGCCGTCGTCGAAGGTGCCATAGGCCCAGGGCACCGAACAGAGGGGATCGCTGCCGAGTCCGGCGATCGTGTCGGCGTACCACTCGATCAGTGCGAGCACCGTCGGTTGATTGGCGGCGTGCTTCCAGGCCATCGCGCGGTGGGCGCCGCTGTCGAACCCGGTGAAGTGGTAGAAGCCCAGTGGTGCTCCGTCGACCTGAATACCGTCGGGAACGCCGCCGGTCAGGCTGCGGAGCGACACGTTCCAGGACGCCACGTTGAGCCGTGTGGAGCGGAGGATGCAGACGTCCTCGAAGAACGCCGGCACGAGGTCGATCCACCGCTGGTCGGTGAATAGACCGTGCGGGATGGAGTCGCGGCAGAAGTGGTAGCAGCGATCCGCCCACCAAGCCGCGAATCGCCGCCCGGTCGGGGTCGGGGCCACGGCCACGAAGCCCAGGTTGTAGACACCGTGTTTGAGGGCGGCGATCTCGTTGTCCATCACGCCGACGAGATCCGGCTCCGGGGCGACGAGATGAGGTGTCAGCCCGATGCTTGCCCGCTGCAGTGAAGCCACCACCTCATCGAGTGGCGAGAAGACGATGGTGTCCGGGTCGAGGTAGACGACGCCACCGCAGTCCGGCCGCTCCAGGAGTCGTGCGAGCAGGAAGGGCTTGATCGCCGTCGAGAGCTCGACGATGCCGTGGCAGAACGCCCATCCCCTGTGGTCCGGGATGCCAAGCTCGGCGACCGGATGGATCTCATCGAACGGCTCATGGAAGAGGTTAATGCCGTCGGGAACCCCGTCCGACAACGCCAGGTGCACTCGCCACTCGGGATGGTGCCGGCGGATCGAGGCGACGAGCGCCCGGACTTTGGGAATGTAATTGCACGCGGCGCTCGTAAAGACGTGGATCGTGCTCATACGGCTGCCCCCTGGCGACCATGCCGGCGGGGCTCGAGATCTTGGGCGAAGGCGAGCAGTTCGGCAAGCAACCCGGGACCGTCCATTCGTGTCGCCACCCGACCGAGTTCGTGCGACCTGGCCAGGTCGGCCTGGGCCCCGACGTCGAGCGTCATCAGCGGCAGGCCCATCGCCAGCACCTCGTGCGCGACGAACGAAAACGTCTCCGGACAGATGGAGGGAAGCAACGCCACGTCGATGCCGTGCCGCTCGATGAGGTCGGGCAGTTGCTGGCGCTCGTAGGCCCCCGTCTCCTCGACGAATCCCGGCGGACAGGCCGCATCGACATGCCCGAGAATCACGATGCGAGCCGAGGCCTGCTGGGCTTCGATCGCCCGCGCGAGATCCGCGACGATCCCGGCACCCTTGTGATGGGAGATCGAGCCGATGACCCCGATCACCAGGGGGCCTGCAGCGACGCCATTCCGGTGCACGGATCGCAGCGGATCGACGGGATGGGCCGCTACACGCACCCGCGCTGCGACGCCGGGGTAGGCCCGCGCAAGGATGCTTCGGGAGGACTCGGAAAAGCAGTGCACCTCATCCGCGGCATGAAGCACGTCGCCCCAGGCGGCGCGCCAGCCGTCGATGGATCGCTCGCCCGCGAGCGACACGAAGCCATCCTCGTGCGCCGGCAGGCAGCGGCGGCAGCGATCGATGTCGGGCACGTCGCAATAACCGCCGGAGTCGTCGAGGAGGTATGAGGATGGGCAGACCAGGAAGTAGTCGTGGATCGCCACGGCCAGTGTGGCCGCGGTCGATCTGCGCAGGGCGAGCAGCAACGAATGGACTTCGAGCGGATTTGGAAACGACACCGCGCAGTTGTAAATCACGCGATAAAGCCTCGCTCCTGCCAGTGCTTCCGTCAGGGCATCGAGCCCGGGGAGCGTGACGGCTGCAGCCGCGGCGCCCGCCCTGCGCACCTCGGCCACGAGCGTCATTGGACTCACCGCGAACGTGAGCAGCACGACGGTCTCACCGGCCGTCGTCAGTTCGCCGGCCAGTCGGTTTCGATACACGTTCGCCCCGCCACCCATGGAGTGATCGATGATCAGAACGCATCGCTTTCCAGCGATCGCTTTCGCGAGTGCCGGCGCGGAGATCCTTCGTGCCGAAGCGCCCGCACGCTCACGGTAGCGGCGGAGCTTTGTCCACATGCTGCGAAAACGGCCTTGCCTGGCATGGGCCCAGGCGCGTCGCAGGAGGTAGCGCCAGCCCCACGGGGGGCGGCTCGCTCGCGACTCGAGCCTGGGGAGCGACAGCGGCTTCGTCTCGACACCGCCGCCAGCAAGCGTGAAGAGCAGGTCGACGGACACAGGTGGATCGCCGTTCCAGCCGGCCACCAGCATGAAGCCGGCGTTTGCTCCGTGGGGGATGGCCGGAAACGCGGCGGCAACGTCCTCGCGTGGGCGATCACTCGACACGCGGACACGTTGGCGTGACCCGTCGGGGAATGTCAACACCGCATGGACGGAGCGGACTTCAAGGTTGTGATGCAACGCCCAGCCGAACGCGAACAGTCCACGCGGGTGGAGGGCGACATGGTCGACCTGGCAGACGAAGGACTGATTCACGGGTCGTCTCCCGTCACCTGCTCGATCGCGCCCGCCGTGTACACCGTCAACTGCCGGGAGAGGTCTTCTATGGTGGCCAGCCGTTCGATCGCCAGTGACTCAGCGATCTCGAGCGCATGCCCTGTGGCCCGCAATCGGGCGTCGAGATCCGCCACGGCTGCCAGACGGGCGGCCGCGATCTTTTCGGCAGCGGCGAGCGCGGCGGCAGTGTCGCGGAGCTGTCTGTCCCGCAACGCAAGCTCCGTGAGCCGCTGCGCGGCGATCCGTTCGGCGTCGTCCTTGGCGAGGGACAGGGCTCGGTTCTGGCGGTCGAGTTCCGCGGCGAGACCGGATCGTTCGGTTGCGATCCGCTCGGCCTTCTCCTTCGCCGCTTCGAGCCGTCGGACCAGCTCGAGATGGTCGGCGGCGATTGTTTCCGCGGCGGCGAGCGCGGCGGCGGTGTCGCGGAGCTGGCGATCTCGTGACGCAAGCTCCTCGAGCCGCTGAGTGGCGATCCGCTCGGCCTTCTCCTTCGCTGTTTCGAGCTGTCGGGCCTGCTCAAGGTGGTCGGTGGCGAGCTTTTCCGCGGCGGCGAGCGCGGCAGCGGTGTCGCGGAGCTGCCGATCCCGCGACGCAAGCTCCTCGAGACGCTGTGTTGCGATCCGCTCGGCCTCGTCCTTGGCGTCGGAAAACGCGCGCAGCCGGCGGTCCAGATCGCCAGCCAGGCTCGCGCGTTCGTCCGCGATCCGCTCGGCCTTCTGCAGTGCGGCCGTCAGCTGCGACACCTCGAGGTGTCGCGCCTCGACGAGCCGTTGAGCATGCGCCAGCGCGCCATCAAGCCGCCTGGTGTCACGGAGCAACGCCTCCCTTTCCGTCGCGACCGTACGCCGCCGCATGGCATGGAGGGCGGCCCGCTCCCCCATGACCGCGCGTAGCTCGTGTGGCCCGCATCGCGCGATGCGGGCCGCGTCCACGTCCTCTCGCGCTAGGGCGAGCAGGTCCTCGGCGAGAAATCTCTCCACGGCGGGTCCGTATTCAGGGTGGAGCTCCTGCATGCGCGCGGCAGCTCGAGCGCGCAGGCCGTCCGCTTCCTTCCCGAAGCTCACGCAGCCCTCGTGGTAGATGAAGACATCCGCCGCAGCGACGTTGCGCCATCCGAGCTTTGCGGCTCGCATGCTGAAGTCGGTTTCTTCCCCGTAGCCTCGTCCGAAGTGCTTCTCGTCGAACGGCCCGACGGCGGCGAGGCAATCACGGCGGACGTACATGCAACATCCCACCGCGGTCGGGATATCGAGGCACAGGCCGGGGTTGGCCGCCTGGAACATCTGGTCGAGGGAGGCCACGTCATGGCCCGCAGGAAGTTCGTTCGCGGTCTGCGGCAGCGGATAGCTGCAGAGCGTCGCATTGTTCGAGAACGGCGTCACGGTGCCGATCCAGTCGTTCGAATAAGCGGCACGCTGGAGCCGGTCGAGCCAGCCCGGCGGCACCATGGTGTCGGCGTTCAGGAGCACAACGTCACGGTCCGGATGGATCGCGATCCCACGATTGACCGTCGCGACAAAACCCGTGTTCCGCGAGTTCTCGATCAGCTGGAAGGCGCCGCCGGCCGCCCACTGCCTGAGACGTTCCGTAATCAGCGGATCAGGGCTCGCGTCGTTGATGACGATGAGATGATGGCGGCCCCCTCCGCGCAGGACCGAGTCGATGCACCGCTCGGTACTCGCCAACCCAGCGTAGACGGGCACGATCACGTCGATGACGTCGCGAGGTCCGTTCCCTACTGCTGCGCGACGGGCATCGATGTGGGCGAGCAACTGCCGCCACAGGTCTGCGAACTCCGCGTGCCCCTCTTCCCCGTCGGCGAGACGTTCCAAGCGGTCGTGGCAGCGGAGCGCGAGTCTGCCCACGGGAGTGAGAAGCCTGTCATCCGCGGATGAAAACCGGTGATGAACGAGCGCCGGATCGACGAAACGGCGGATGGCGAGGCCGGCGTCCGGGGACAGCCGATCGGTCTCGCTAAGGGCGGCCACAACCCGTGAAACCTCTGTGAGAGGGGCCTCGATGAGCCTGCGCAGGGACACGGTCACGAGCGGCAGCTGCCGGGGGTGCAGGACGGCTTCCAGATTGTGGAAGAGCCACAGCAGCAGGGCCTGCTCCGCCGGCATGCCGTTTCGGGACAGCAGGGAGTCGGCGACCTCGAGGGGATGCCTGAAGACATGCACGGCACGAAGTTCCTCTGCCACTCCGGCGCATGCGCGCTCCCAGAAAACCTGCAGGCGACAAAGCCGTGGATCCTTGATGCCCCAGAGCGGTGTGCCGGCGAACTCGCGGCGCACGAGTCGAGACGCCCTGTCGGCTAGTGCGTCCGTTTGCGGAAGCGACGCGTATCCCTCTGGCAGCGGCGACGGCACGTGCCAGGAGAGACCGAGACGCGAGAGAAGTTCGTCGTTGATGCGCACAACCTCGCGGTGTTCCCAAAAACCACGGCGGTTTTCCGCCGCGTCGCCCAGCAGCAGGTCGGAGCCGAGTTCCATCCCGGCGAGGCGCAACAGCCCCGCCAGCACCGATGTGCCGCTGCGGTGCATGCCCAGAATGAAGACGGCACGACGCATGCTGCAAACATCACTCGGCGGGGCGGATTCGTCGCACGGCGACTGGTCGACGCGGTGGATGCAAGAGCGGCTTACCCTTCCTGCCGTGCCGGCATCTTTCGGTAGTCGCCGCGGCTGAAGTATTTCTCCAGCCACACGTAGGCCACGATGAAGAAATACCGGCTGCCCATCTCGCGGATCTTGAGCTTTGCCACGCCGCTGCGGCGGTTGCGCCAGGTGATGGGGATCACCGTCCAGGAATAGCCGCGGACGATGGCCTTGAGGGGCAGCTCCACCGTGATGTTGAAATGAGGTGAGAGGATCGGCATACAGCCGTCGAGCACCTCGCGGCGGTAGGCCTTGAACGCGTTGGTCGTGTCATTGAGCCGGATCCCGAACACGCAGCGGATGAACGCGTTGGCCATTCGGTTGAGCGCGAGCTTGATCCGCGGATAGTCGATCGTGCCGCCGCCGCGCATGAAACGGCTGCCGAAGACGCAGTCGTAGCCCTCGTTGAGCACGCTCCAGTAGCGGACGACGTCGCGGCAGTCGTCGCTTTCGTCGGCCATCATGAACACCACGGCGTCGCCCGAAGCCGCGGCGATGCCCCGCTGCAGGGCCCGGCCGAAGCCGTGCGGAGCGGGGTTTTTCACAGGTACGAGCTGCTCGATCCGCTCGGCGGCGTCGCGGAGAATCTGCCATGTGGAGTCGGTGCTGCCGTCATCGACCACGACGATCTCGTGCGGGATGCCGTGCAGCGCGAGTTCGAGGTGCAGGTGTTGCACCGTGGACGCGATGCAGCCCTCTTCATCGCGGGCCGGAATGACCACCGATAGCAGCCGCAGCGGCTGATGAACCGCGTCCGGTCTTGCAGCGGTGAGCGGCATTTCGGTCGTCATGTCAGCTACAGCTTTCGAGCCACTGGGGATGCTGCTCGGCGTGCGCGGCGATCTCTTCAAAGATAGCCTCGGGGCCGCGGGTGGGCCGCCAGCCGTGTTTTTCGGTCGCCTGACTGGGGTCGAGGACGATCCAGGGGACGTCGTAGGGCCTGGTTTCCGCTGCCGACCCCACCGGGTGCGGCCCGAAGCGGTTCGCACACCACGCGGAGAGCTGAGCGAGGCTCGTGGCCGATCGGGCCCCGCCGGAGACGTTCACGAGCTCGTGGCCGCCCCCTCGGGCTGCCGCCAGCTGCCGCACGAGCAGGTCGCCGAGATCGGACGGGTGCAGGCAATCCCGAACCTGCAGGCCGCGGCCCCCGAAGCCGATGTAGGAGAGCGGCCGTCCGGCCGCCCAGGAGTGGATCCACCAGGAAAAGATCCCCTGGTCGGCCCGGCCGAACTGGCCCGCTCCCGCCATCACGCCGCAGCGGTCGATGATCAACGGCGTGCCGACGGCGAACGCGTATTCCCATGCCAGCGTCTCGCTGGCGAGCTTCGTGGCGCCGTAGAGCGACACGGGAGACGAGGTATCAAACGATTCGGACAGCCCCCGCGCGGTAGCTGCGGGCGGCAAGGTCTTCGTCGCGTCGAGGGCATACCCCGGCGCTCCCGCGACACCGGGCCTCTCCATGAGCGGCAGCCCGGCGAGGGCCGGGATGGAATAGACGCGGCTGGTGCTCAGGATGGCGACGCCGGCGTTCCAGCCGGCCGCCGCTTCGAGGAGATTGATCGTGCCGACGAGGTTGTGCTCGACGAGCTGCCGGCGGGTGGCGCCGCGGCCCACGGCCGCCGTGCCGGCCAGCACGCTCGGCTCCGCGGCGGCGTCGACAACCCAATCGAACGGCCCGATCGCCCCGATGTCACTGGGCAGCCGGACATCGCCGTGCACGACGCGGACTCCGATGCCTTCCAACGCGGCCCGGTTGGTCTCCGATCCCCGTCGCCGGTGGTTATCGAGCACCGTCAGCTCGTGCGTCGCGGATTCCTCACGCAGGCGGCGGCAGAGTGCCGCCCCGACGAATCCGCAGCCTCCTGTGACCAGAATCTTCATGGCGTGCGGAGAACGGGCGAATGAGTCGGAGCGGGCCGGGGGCGGGAGTCTGGGGTGCGGCCGTGCGTCACGACCGGACGGCGGCCGCGGCATCCGGATGGCCGATGCGGGCCCGCCGCTCGTGGGCCTCGACGATCTGGTCGAACGTCTCGACCAGCGAAATCTCGGGCCGCCAGCCGGGATAATCGGCCTGCATCCGCCGCAGGTCGGAGTAGTAGCAGATGTGGTCGCCGGCCCGGGCCTCCTCGGAGTAGACCCAGTCCATGGGTCTGCCCGTCCGCGCGGAAACCAGATCGAACGCCTCGAGGATCGAGCAGCTGTTGTCCTTGCCGCCACCGATGTTGTAGACCGCGGCGACCCGCGGTGCCGCAATGAACCGGCCGATGAACGCGGCCACGTCGGCCGCGTGGATGTTGTCGCGAACCTGCTTCCCCTTGTAGCCGAACACGGTGTACTGACGGCCCTCGAGATTGCACTTCACGAGGTAGCTCAGGAACCCGTGCAGCTCCACGCCGGAATGCGCCGGTCCGGTGAGGCAGCCGCCCCGCAGGCAGCAGGTCGGCATGCCGAAATAGCGGCCGTATTCCTGCACGACGACGTCGGCTGCGACCTTCGACGCACCGAAGAGCGAATGCTTGCTCGCGTCGATGCGGAAGGTTTCCGGGATGCCGTGCTCGTACGCCGCGTCGGCGTACTCCCAACGGGTCAGCAGTTCGACGAGCGGAATCTCGTTGGGGGCATCGCCGTAGACCTTGTTCGTGCTCATGTGCACGAACGGGGCACCGGCCGCGAACCGGCGGGCGGACTCGAGCAGGTTGAGGGTGCCGACGGCGTTGGTGTCGAAGTCGTCGAAAGGAATGGCTGCCGCCCGGTCGTGGGATGGCTGGGCGGCTGTGTGGACGATGGCATCGGGCCGCACGGCTTCGATGAGCCGCAGCACCCCCGCACGGTCGCGGATGTCGAGTTCGTGGTGCGTGAACGACCGCAGCGCGGCCGACAGCCGCTGCTGGTTCCAGCGGGTGTCGCCCGACGGGCCGAAAAATACGGCCCGCTGGTTGTTGTCGACACCGTGGACGTGCCAGCCCAGGGCGTCGAAGTGCGTTGCCACCTCGCTGCCGATCAGGCCCGACGACCCGGTCACGAGCAAAGTCCGCTGTTTCATGGTGATCCTGTGTCTTACCGGCACAACCGTCAGGCGTAGTGCGCCTCGATCCACTCGCGGTAGCCGCCGCTTGTCACGTCGGCCACCCACGCCCCGTGGGCCAGATACCAGCGGACCGTCCTGCGGAGCCCGGTCTCGAACGTCTCCGCCGGCCTCCAGCCGAGCGTCGTGGCGATCTTGCCGGCGTCGATCGCGTACCGACGGTCGTGGCCCGGCCTGTCCTGCACGAATGTGATCTGGTCGGTGTAGCTGAGGCCGTCCTCCCGCGGACGCTCTTGGTCGAGGATCGCGCACAGGGTGCGAACGACGTCGATGTTGGCCTTCTCGCAACCGCCGCCGACGGCGTAGGTCTCGCCCGGCACGCCCGCCTCGAGCACGCGGCGGATCGCGGCACAGTGATCCTGCACGTGGAGCCAATCACGTACCTGCCGGCCATCGCCGTAGATCGGCAGCGGCCGACCCGAGAGGGCGTTGTGGATACACAGCGGGATCAGCTTTTCCGGAAACTGGAACGGCCCGTAGTTGTTGGAGCAGTTGGTCGTGAGTACCG
>JBIJCD010000483.1:0-2846 GCA_044344895.1 Pirellulales bacterium
AAAGCCCAGTGCGCGGAACTCGGCCGGTGCCATCAAGGACCGCTCGAAGTACGCTGCCACCTCGTGCACCCGCTTCAGCAGCATGGCATTCGTCGCCAGACGATTCCGTCCCGCATCGAACCAGAGATTGTCCTCCAGCCCGACACGCACGCCCCCGCCCTCCATGATCGCGATGGCATGGGCCCGCAACTGCGCCGCGCCGATGCCCCCGAGCGACCAGACAGCCCCGGCGGGCAGGCTTCGCAGCAGCATGCCCACCTGCAGCAGGTCGGCCTGCGCACCGACGAGGTTGCCCACGATGACGTTGAAGTAGTGGGGCGGCGCGAGGACGCCCTTCTGGATCAGGTGGTTCGCGTAATTGATCATGCCGGCATCGAAGCACTCGAGTTCCGGCACCACGCCGTACCGATCCATCTTCTCGATTAGCATCCGGATCATGTCCGGCGAGTTCACGCTCGCCTCGCGGGCGAAGTTGAGCGACCCCAGCGTGAGCGACGCCATGTCGGGCCGCAGCTCCAGCACGGCCGAACGCTTCTCGAACTCCGGGAAGGTCCGGCCGCTGAGCGAGGCGCAGATCGGCAGTCCGGGGCAATGCCTGCGGATCCCGGAGAAGATCTCGGCGTACATTTCCGGTTCGTAGCCGGGTGTGCCGTCGGGGCGCCGGGCATGTACGTGCACGACGGTGATGCCGATCTCGTAGGCCTCGTGCACCTGCTCCACGATCTCCGCCGGGCCGACCGGCACGTGCGGCGTCTGGGCCTTCGTCGGCACCATGCCGGTGGGCGTGAAATTGACGACGAGTGGCGGCAGGGTGGCGTGCTTCATGACATGGCTTCCGGCATGCGGACGGCGGCACCGCCGGTCTCCCGCTCCCGGGCGATGGCGTGGATGGCGACGTAGTGACCGGTGAGCCAGCGGGTCGGCAGCGACTCGAGCCATTCGCACGCCGCGAGGCACTGCAAGAAGCCGCGCTGGCACAGCTGCGGCAGCCGATCGACGAGTGACGCCAGCGCCACCGCGAGCACCCGCGGGCAGTGCATCACGGCGGTCACCTCGGCGACCTCGAAGCCCGCATCCTGCACTGCTGCCACGAGCGTCTGCGGTCCGAGCGTCGCGCCCACCTGATAGGGGACGATCCCGACGCGACGCAGCACCGCCAGCAGTGGACCGTTCCGCAGCCGAATCAGCGGATTGGCGGGGTTGTCCATCGTCAGGATGAGCTGTCCACCGGGCCTGAGCACCCGCCGCAGCTCGACGATCGCCACCCGGATGTCTTCCTCCAAATCGAAGTGGTCGAGCGTCGAGCCGGAAAAGACCGTGTCGAACGACCCGTCCGCAAACGGCAACGAGCGCACGTCGGCCACCGCGGCCACGAGCCCGGGATTCCGCGAGGCCGCCTCGGCGACGATCAGCGGCGAGATGTCGATCCCGGTGACTCGCGTACCGGGTGCCAGCAGCTCAGGCACGAGGCCGCGGCCGTTCACCTCGTCGAACAGATCGGTCTTGAGCAGTGCGGAGGGTCTTCCGCCATCGGCCACGGAGGGCAGGCCGCGCCACCGCCCGATCAGGCCCAGCTGCTGCCGGTCCGTGTATTCCCGCCACAGGCGATGGGGGCGAGCGGCCCGCCATTCGGCTCCCACGCCATCCCAGTAGTCGTGACCGTTGTCCATCAAGGCCGCGTTTCTCATGGTGGTCTGAGGGCATCCGGCGGCACAAGCGGTCTCCGTCGCCCCGATAGTATCATCGCAGGAGATGCGGTTCTCGCCGCGCACGCTCCGCCGGAAATACCCCGCGCCGACCGAAGCCCGAAGCGAAGCTGCTCGTACGACGCTTCGCCGGCCGGGTTCCACGGGATCCGCACCATGCCACTCGCACCGACGGCCCTCCAACCGCCTGTAGCTGTTTCATGAAGGACCGGGGCGACGAACCGATTGACGACCTGTTTCGCCGCTATGGCATCGAGCGAAACGTCCGCTCCACCGGCAGGCTCGATCTGCAACTGCGGTGCCTGATCCGGCTGTTCCGTGAAATTCGTGCCGAGGCCTTTTCGCGCACCGGCATCCCGTGGCGCCGACGGCTCAGAGCCTGGAGCTTGGGCTTCCGCTCGATCTACGCGGCCACGTACGGCCTCGAGGAAGCCGACCCAGGGCTGTTCGTGCCGGACTTCGCGTACGCCTACCACTCCTACCGTATGAACGGGTTCTGGAACCCGATCGTCGGGAACAAACTCGTCGTCTCGCAGGTGCTCGCCGCCAACGGGCTGCCGCATCCACGCGTCCTGGGAATCGTCACCCGCGGTCACCTGCTGGAGCCGGGAGTCTCTTCCCGCGAGACCGACGCCGTGCTGCTCGAACGCTGGACCGAAGCGGCGCGAGTCGCCGTTTTTCGGCCGCACTGGTCCGGCGGCGGAGAAGGGGTGTTTTTCGTGGGACGGCAGGGGCGGGAGTGGTTGGTCAACGGTCACGCGGCGACCGACCTGGAGATGCGATCGCTCATCAGCGGACTGGACCGCTACATCGTCACGGCCTTCGTGGAGCAGGCGGAGTACGCCCGACGCATCTATGACCGCACGACGAACACGATCCGGGTCATGACGCTGATCGACGACGACGGTCCGTTCGTAGCCAGCGTCGCACATCGCTTCGGAACATCGCGTTCGTTCCCCATCGACAACTTTCACCAAGGACGGGGCGGAATCTGCGCCACGGTGCATGCGGAGACGGGTACCCTCGGACCGGCCCTGTCTGTCGACAAACGTCTCGCACGAACGTGGCACAGCGCCCATCCGGAGACCGGCGGCCGGATTGATGGAATCGTCGTGCCCGGGCTCGCCCGGGCCCTCGCGG
>JBIJCD010000484.1:0-2840 GCA_044344895.1 Pirellulales bacterium
GTGGTCGGTGCTGACCCGCGCCTGGTTGCCCAGGGGCGGCCGCCGGTGGCCGTAGGTCATGAGCAGCCTGCCGTCGCGGAGCCGCACGAGGTGCGAGGGGATGCCCCAGACGCCGATCGCAGCCGGCTTCGTCCAGGTGCGGCCGCCGTCAGCCGACTCGCACTGCAGGGTCGCCCCGGCGTCGGCGCCGCGCTCCTTGCGGATCTGCACGATGATCCGGCCGTCGGCGGCCTCCACGGCGTGCAGCTCGTGGTACTCGCGGGCCGCATCGTCGCCCGGGCGCGTGGGGATGCCGGCCAGCCAGGTCCAGGTCTGGCCGTCGTCGGTCGACTCGCAGACGCCGACCTCGCCGGCAGGGCGCCACAGCCGCTTGCCCGCGTAGAGCAGCCGGCCGTCGCGGAGCACGACCGGTCCGTGCGGGCTGTTCACGACGGACGGCAGCCGCACCGACCAGGTGGTGCCGCCATCGGTGGAGCGGAGCAGCCACTCTCCCAGCTCGCCGGTACGTCCGTCCGCGTCGAGTCGCTCGTGAATCGCCCGCCACCGAGCTGCCCGCGGATCGCCCGGAGCCATCTTCGCCAGGATCGGCTCGTAGGCCAGCGACGTGAAGGTGGTGACCAGGAGCGCGCCCGTGGCTGTCTCGACCACGCCGGCGTCGCGGTCGTCGATCGGGCCGTCGACGAGCACGCGTGGCCAGGTCCAGGTGTGGCCCTCGTCCCGAGAGGTCATCGCGTGCACCTGGCCGAAGGGGCAGACATGGGCCTCGCGGCCGCCCGACCAGACGACCCACAATGTGCCGTCGCGGCGTCGGGCGAGCGTCGGCCAGCCGGCGTAGGGCTGGCCGGCGGGCAGGATCGTCGACGTGTCGAGAATCCGGGCCGCCGGCGGGGGCATCGTGGCCGGCACACCATCGACCGCCACGAGAAACTCCGAGACCACGCCCCGTTCCTTCTCCGTCAGCGATCCGCCTGCCCGCGTCTCCGACTCGGTCCGCGCCGCCACCCAGGCCGGGTCCTGGCGAAAACCACCGAACGACCGCTTCGCGGCCTCCTCGCTGTCGTGGGCCAGGAGATAGACGAGCATCCGCTCGGCATCGGGCTCGCCGGGAGCGAGGTTCCAGTAGATGAGGTTCGTCATGCCGTGCTTTTCGAACAGCTTGACGGTGTGGTCGCGGAACCTGGCGTTGAGCGCCGCAAGATTGCCGGGCGTGGCCCGGTACGTTCGCAGCTCGACCACCCGCGGCCGGGCCGCCTTGGTGGCGTCGAAGGCCGGCGAATATTCAGTCGTCTGCAGGAGCGTGGCGACCGACCTGTCGATCAGCGGCCCGTCCTGCGCCGATTCGGCCAGCAGCTTCTGCCACTGCGGATCCTCGTGCAGCGACTTCCAGGCGGCGTCGCGGGCCTCGCGGCCGGGGTGCACGAAGAAGCTCACGACTTTTCGCGACGGGTTGTCCCCGGCGGGCACAAACACCCCGAGCACGCCGATGCCATGGCGAAGAAGCAGCCCGGCCTCATGGTCGCGACATCTGGCGAGCAGCGTGTCGAGCCGGCCCGGTGCGGCCTCGACCACCCGCATCTCGTAGAGCCGCTCGGGCGGCGCGTCCGCGGCAGCGGCGCTGCCCGCGAGCACGGCGACGGCCGCCACCATGCGGCATCCGCAATGCCGCCACAATAACCGCGCGGTATCGAACATGGGGGGACCTCCACCGGGAGAAAGTCGACGCATCGTCGCCGCCCCACCCCGGGGAGTCCAGCCCTTCCCGGCGGCCGCTGCAGCCGTTGCTCCTACTTTTTCAGGTAGGCCAGCGGGTCGGTGTGGTGGCCGACCACCTTCCACTGGCCGCCTTCCTTGCGGAACGTCGTCGTGCTGCGGATCGAAACCGGCTGTGGCTTTCCGTCGATGACGTTCTCCCCTTTCTCGTAGTAGCTGGCCACCGCCAGCCCCGACGAGGCGATGACGTGCACGTCCTTCACCTCGACCCTGCCGCCAAGCCGCTTGGCGGCCTGCATGTCCCAATACGGCTCGACCTGCTTCCAGCCCACCTGCACGTTGCCGACCGGGCCCATGTAGGTGACGTCGTCGGCATGCGACCACACGGCCTTCATGGGACCCGCATCACCGGTGAACAGCACATTGAGCGCCTCGTGAAACTGGCCGATCGCCGCGTGCACCGCCTGCTTCTCGTCGTCGGCGGCCCGGGCGACGCCACCGACCGCGAGGCACACCGACATGCAGACCGAGGCGAGATGGATAAACGTTTTCATGAAGCTGGCTTTCTCGTTTGAGGAAATCGCGTCACGCGAATGGGAGCAGAATACCAAACCGGCAGATCGCAGTCGTTCCTGCGGGGAAAGCTGGTGACAGGCGCACAACCGTGGCTAGCATCGCGCCGCGGAAGGCTCGACGGCCGGAGCGAACGTGCGGCGACGGTGGTCGGCCCTCCCGAGACATCGGGCATCGCGCGTGCTATACCTCCGGTCGAGCGTCTCCGAGTCCGGAGGTGGGGGTCTGACAGATGATGCAGCAACGCCTCGCTCCGGCGGTCGCCCGCCGGCCGGCACCGGCTGCGAAAGAGGCCGGCCGCTTCGCGACGGAAGCCGGAGCCACGATCCTGATCGTGGCCGCCGTGCTGATCGCCTTCTGGCCCTCGCTCGGCGGCGGCTATCTCTGGGACGACCACATCTGGATCATTCCCACCGCAGGCACGCCGACGCAACGGCTCATCCACGACGACCGCGGCCTGTACGGCATCTGGTTCACCACCCAGGCGGCGGACTACTGGCCGCTGTCGAACTCGCTCTTCTGGCTCGAGTGGCGGCTGTGGGGGATGAACCCGTTCG
>JBIJCD010000486.1:0-2833 GCA_044344895.1 Pirellulales bacterium
AAGGTGAAGTCGGCCATCGACACGCTCACGCTGGCGCTCGTCGCCGGGAGTGACAAATGAATCCCCGCATCGCGGCCGGCGTCGTGTTGCTCGT
This sequence comes from Pirellulales bacterium, assembly GCA_044344895.1. Taxonomy (GTDB): domain Bacteria; phylum Planctomycetota; class Planctomycetia; order Pirellulales; family UBA1268; genus CAMCQY01. Next base: position 95 of record JBIJCD010000486.1, read on the forward strand.
GCTCGGCCTCTTGGCAAGCCTGACCGGCGGCCGGAGCCCAAGCCCCACGCCCGCCCCGGTCCCGGCCGGGCTGTCGATGAAGGGGCGTTTCATTGGCCCCACCGCCAGCGCCGACGCCGGCACCCTCGCGGCCCTGCTCGACGAATTGGCCGACTGCATCGAGGCCGACGGCATGCTCGAGCAGCCGCGGCTCAAGAGCGGCGTGGCGCTCGACGACCTCCGCGTGGCGGCCCGCGAGTCGCGTTGCCGCGGCGAAAGCATCGGCCAGCGGCAGCCGCACGTGCGTGAGATCATCCACAAGTATCTGGACGGGGCCGTAGGGTCGAGCGGCGGGCCGATCGGCCCGGAGCAGCGGCAGGCGTGGGTGGCGGCGTTCCGCGAGTTGGGGAGGGCCGCCGCGGATGCTGCGCGATGATCGCCTGTCGTGGCGCGAAGTGCTGGCGGCGGTGCTGCTCCTAGCGGCGGCGTTCGTCGGCCTGCGTTCGTGGAACACGCTAGAAAACTCCCTCGACGGCCGGCTCGCGCGGCAATTCGGATGGCGTCCCGATCCAGAGGCGACGCGGGAGTTTCTCGCCGAACTCGGGCAGGACAAGTATTTCGCAACCGCCGCACCGGAGGCGATGGCGAAGGCCCAGCAAAAAGACACGTTTCTCTACCGTGCCATGTACGCCGCCCACCAGGCGGCCTACGGCCGGCCCTACGAAACCCCCAGGCAGGGCATCGGCGACTGCGTGAGTTTTGGCGCCGCCTCGGGCGTTTTCTGTGCGGATAGCATCGACTGGCAACTCGGAAAGCTGCCGTCGCCGCCGCTGCTGCCGGCCACGGAAAGCGTATATGGAGGATCGCGCGTCGAGGCCAGAGGCAAGAGCGGCGATGGAGACAGCCCGCTTGGCGGGTGGAGCGATGGGTCCACGGGATCCGCAGCGGCCCGCTGGCTCCGCGACTGGGGCGTGGTCTATCGCAAGAAGTACGACACGGTAGACCTGACAACCTACTCGGCCGACCGGGCGAAGTCGTGGGGCGCGTACGGCAACGGTGGGCAGGGCGATAAGGGCCGGCTCGACCAGGTGGCGAAGAAGCACCCCTGCCGGCACGTCGTGCTCGTCCGCAATTGGCAGGAGGCCGTGGCCGCGATCAACAGCGGGTTCCCCGTGACCGTCGCCTCGTCGGTTGGATTTGCGTCCGGCGATCGTGATGCGGATGGATTCTGTGCGGCCCGTTCGGTCTGGATGCACCAGATGGTCCTGGTGGGAACGAGGTTCGCGGCCAACGCCGGGCCGGAAACCAAGAATCCTCGCGACGGCTGCCTGGTCTTGAATAGCTGGGGCCGGTATCTCGGCGGTGGGAAATTCCCACCGGATCAACCGGAGGGGTCGTTTTGGGCGACTCGCGCCGACATCGAGCGGATTCTGTCGCAAGGCGATTCATGGGCGATCGGATCGGTGGACGGCTGGGGATGGCGAGACTTGCATCACGGCGATTGGCTGACGCCGCCGGTGGAAACTCTGACGAGGAGCGGGGAATGAAGATCGACACAAAAATCGTCGCGCTCTGCGTGGCGTGCATGGTGGCGGGGTGGTGGATGGCCGGCGAATCGCCGAGCCCGCCGGCGGAGGATCGCCCGGTGCTGCGGTGGATCGCCAAGACCGCCAAAACGCTCTTGTGGCTCAGTTTGATCGCCGAGCAGCCGCCGGCCGAGCAGCCGACCTACGCTCACGCTCGAGTTGGCGCGGACGGGCAGCCCGTGCTGGATCATGCAAGGGGGTGGTAGATGAGCCTCTGGCAAGCGTGGCTCGCGTTCCTAGCGTCGCTGGCGGCCGAGCCGCAAATGGTAGAGCAGGAACACCCGCGGGCCGCTGCGGCCGTCGCGGTCGCGTATGCGTCGTTCGCGTCCGGCGGGCCGGCTCCGCCCTCCCCTGCCCCGCGTGAGTGCGTGTGCGGCGGGACGTGCCGAAACGGCGTCTGGCGGCCGGATGGCAGGATCGAGCAGCCGTGCCCCTGCCCTGCGTCCTGCTCATGCAAGGGCAAGCCGGGAAATGCTAGAGCAAATACGCCCGCGTGCCCTGACGGCCGGTGCAAAACAAAATGAGCGACGAGCTCGACGAGTTTTGCGGGCGTGTGGCGGTCGCGGTCTCGAGCGGCCGGACGGCGATCATCGGCCGGGCCAGGCTGCGAGAAATCACGGAGCTCGTCGTCTTGCATTGGCCGGCGAGGCATCTGCAAGCGGTCGCCATGCACGGGCAGAAGCACGCGGCGGTAAACCATGCGATCCGGCTTTGTCGCGCCCAGGTGCGAGAGCATCACGAGGCCCGGCACGGCATGGGCGTGTTGTGGGAAACCATCCTCGCCACGGTCTGCCTGCACGTCTGCAGCTACATGGTAGAGCAGTGGTTTCAGGAGTCGCACGAGCGCCGGCTCTACGCTCGCCTGGCCCTCGAGCTCGCGAAGCGAGAGCGGCAATCCTAGAGCACGCGCTAGCGCACGACGTTTAGGGCGGCGTCGGCAAGGTCGAGCATCGACCGGCCGAGCCGGCGGAGCCGGCCGGGATCCTCGGGCATGCGGGCGGGCGCGGGGATCGTCGAGCAGGCTGCCGGGCCGGGCATCGTCGAGCACGCGCGGGCGGCCGTGTCGATCGCGGCCATCTGGTAGCGGGTCTCGACGGCCAGGCCGGCCGCCGCGGCCATAACGGCAACGGCGAGCGCGGCCCGCAGCGTGTCGCGGATCACGGCGGCGATCATT
>JBIJCD010000535.1:0-2821 GCA_044344895.1 Pirellulales bacterium
GCGCGACTCCAGCGCGTAACCTCGGCGCGCGATCTCGAAGTGGCGCGGTTGCGCCTCGCCCTGCTGAAGGACCTCCCGATTGACCTCGGAGGAATGCGCTGATGCCACGCCGTTTCTCTACCGCTGCACCAAACGTCTTGTTCACTCACACGCCCGCTCGCCGGGGGAATGTTCCGATGTCGTCCCGCCTGTCCCGCTCGGCCATGAAGGCCGTCACCTTTGCCGTGTTGGCGTTGCCGTTCACCGTCGTGGCGTGCGGGGGCGGTGATGCCGCCGCCGTTGCGACGGACGCCGCCGTCGTCGTGAACGTCGGCCCCGAGGGCATTGCCATCGTCGATAACACGACGCTCGCCGTCGGCCCGCAGCTCTCAGGCTCGCTTGTCGCCGAACGCACGGCGCAGATTCGCGCCGAAGTGCCTGGGGCGATCGTGCAGGTGTTTCATGATCCCGGCGCGGTGGTGACCAAGGGCACCTCGCTCGCGAAGATCGACGATCGCGCGATCATGGATGCCTATCTCTCCGCGCGGTCTGGCTTCAATGCCGCGACTAATGCCGCGGAAGTCGCGGCGCGCGAACTGGATCGTGCGCAGAAGCTCTACGCCGCGGGCGCCATTTCCGAGTCGTTGCTCGAGAACGCGCGTCGCGCGGATCTCTCGGCCCGTTCGTTCCTCGACGATGCCAAGGCGCGTCTCTCGCAGGCCGAGAAGCAGCGCGACGCGGCGAATGTCCTCGCCCCGTATAACGGCGTGGTCGCGGACCGCATGGTGAATCCGGGTGACATCGTCGCGCCGGGAACGCCGCTCTTCTCGCTCGTCGATCCCTCAACGATGCGTCTTGAGGCCGCGGTGCCGGCCGGCGAGCTCGCGATGATTCGTCTCGGCGCGAAGGTCACCTTCACGGTGACCGGCTATCCGGGGCGCACCTTCGAGGGCCGCATCAGCAGCATCAATCCGCAGGCCGATCCGCAGACGCGTCAGGTGCGACTCTTCGTGCGCATCCCGAACGAGGGGCAGCGCCTGGTGGCGGGGCTCTTCGCCGAAGGGCGCGTGGCGAGTGAGGAGCGTAGCGCGCTCACCGTACCGGCCGCAGCGCTCGACCTGCGCGGCCTCACGCCGGAAGTGGTGCGGCTCAAGAACGGCGTCGTGGAGCGCGTGGCCGTCACGACGGGTTTGCGCGATGAAGCGACCGAGCGCGTCGAAGTGCTCACCGGTCTTGCCGCCGGCGACACCGTGCTTGTGGGCGCCGCGCTCAGCGTTTCCCCGGGGACGAAGCTCACCGTGAGCACCCCGTCCGATACCTCGACCCGTCGCTGAGGCCGCTGCCCCGTGTTCATCTCAGACTTTGCCATCAAGCGACCCCTCGTCACCATCGTCTCGATGTTGGCGTTGGTCGTCTTCGGCCTCTTCTCGTTGTGGCAGCTCGAGACCGACGAGTTCCCCGATGTGCAGCAGCCGATCATCAATGTCGCAATCCCGTACCCCGGCGCGTCGCCCGACGTCGTGGAGCGCGAGGTGCTCAATCGCGTCGAGGAGGCCGTCTCGGGCATCTCCGGCGTCGATCGCATCTCGGGCGCAGCCCAGGATGGGTTCGCGAACATCACCGTCTTCTTCGTCTTCGAGAAAGACCTGCAGCAGGCGTCGCAGGACATCCGCGACAAGATCTCGGCCATTCGCTCCGATCTTCCGGTGGAGATGAAGGAGCCAATCCTCACGAGATTCGATCCGGCTGACCAGCCAATCGTCGAGCTGTCGCTCAACTCGACTGTGCTGAGCGCGCCGGAGCTTACGCGTATCGCCGACCCCGGTGTGACGCGCGTGCTGCGCGGTATTCCGGGCGTTGCGGAAGCCAACGTGGTCGGTGGCGTCGAGCGCGAGCTGACCGTGGAGATCGACCCCATGCGGATGGAAGCGGCGGGCATCTCCGTCGAGCAGGTCGTGGGGGCGCTGCAATCGCAAAACCTTGCGACACCGGTGGGCCGCATCTCGGGCGCGTTGGACGAGCGGTCGATTCGCCTCAAGGGCAAGCTGGAGACGCCGGAGGATTTCCTCCGTGTCGTCGTGGCGGAGAAGGGCGGGCGCGCGATTCGCCTCGGCGAAGTCGCGTCGGCGCGCGACGGCACGGCCGAGCCGCGCACGGCGGCGATCTACAACGGGCGCGATGCCGTCGCGCTGCAGATCAAGAAGGCGAAGGGCTATTCGACGACCGCCGTCGCGGAACGCGTCGTGACGGAAGTCGAGGAGCTGCGCAAGACGCTTCCGAACGGTACGACAATCGACATTGTGCGTAACTCGGGCGACCGCGTGGAGGCCTCGGTGGCGAACGTGCAGAGCACGCTCGTCGAAGGCGCGCTACTCACGGTGCTGGTCGTGTTTCTCTTCCTTAACTCGTGGCGCTCGACGGTCATCACCGGCTTGGCGCTACCGATTTCGGTGCTCGCGAGCTTCGTGGCGGTATGGGCCTTCGGCTTCACGCTCAACACGATGTCGCTCCTTGGACTTTCGTTGGCGATCGGCATCCTGATCGACGACGCCATCGTCGTACGAGAGAACATCGTGCGACATGTGGAAATGGGGAAAGACCATTTCAAGGCGGCGCACGAGGGCACCGATGAAATCGGGCTCGCCGTGGCGGCCACGACGTTCTCAATCGTCGCGGTGTTCGTGCCAATTGGCTTCATGGCCGGACTCTCGGGCCAGTGGTTCAAGCCCTTCGCGCTGACAATCGCGTGCGCAGTGCTCGTGTCGCTGTTCGTGTCGTTCTCGCTTGACCCGATGCTGTCGGCGTACTGGCCCGACCCGGAGCTCGAGGAGCATCAGCATCG
>JBIJCD010000081.1:0-10745 GCA_044344895.1 Pirellulales bacterium
GCATCTTGTCGGAGCCGAGGTCGAGCGTGCGGATGACCACCGGCTTGCCCGGCATCGACTGAACGACGTCACGGTAGGCGGCGAAGTGATCCTCTTCCGTCGGCTCGCGCCGGCTGGTGAGGTAGAGGAATTCGGTGCGGTACAGCCCGATGCCGTCGCAGCCGCGGCTGATGCACTGTTCCGCCTCGCTGGGGAATTCGATGTTGCCGGTGATCTGGATGCGGACGCCGTCGGTGGTCACCGCGGGCAGGTCGCGAAGCCGGTCGAGCTTCCGCGCCACCGTACGCGCCGCCTCCACCTCGATGCGGTAGCGGGCGATCGTTTCCTCGTCGGGCTGCAGGATCACGACACCCTGGTTGCCGTCGAGGATCACGGGTTCGCCGCCGGAGACGTCGGCCAGAAACGGGCCGATGCCGACGACGGCCGGGATCTCCAGCCCCTCGGCCACGATCGCGGTGTGGCTGCCGGGACCGCCGAGCTCGGTGGCGAAACCCTGCACGAACCGCCGGTCGAGGTTGGCCGTCTCGCTCGGCGTGAGGTTGTGCGCCAGCACGATCACCGGCTGCGAGATCGCGGCCAGCGTTTCGCGGCGCTGCCCCAGCAGGTTGCGCAGCAGGCTCTTCTCGATGTCGTAGATGTCGTGGGCGCGCTGCGAGATGTGGTTGTCGAGGCTTTGGAAGACCTTGGCATACCGGCGCAACGTGCGGCTGACCGCGTACTCCGGCCACCAGTTGCGGTCGCGGACGGCCGTGGCCAGCTCCTGCTGGAGCTTGGCGTCGTGCAGCATCGCCAGGTGCGCGTCGAAGATGGCGGCGTACTGCTCGCCGAGCTCGGCCCGGATCGCGTCGCGATTCCGCTCGATCTCGCGGCTCGTCTCGGCCACGGCGTGCCCGAGCCGCGCCAGCTCGGTGTCGACGGCGCTCCGCTCGACGAACCGCCGGGGGATGCGGAAGCCCTCGCTGTCGAGGACGAGCGCCTCGCCGATGGTGACGCCCGGCGACACGGCGATGCCTTGGAGTTTCAGCATGGGGCGCATTCCGCCCGCGGGCTGCGGCGTGCCGAGCCGGGAAGATCGCGCCTGCGGCCCGCGTGGGCGGCGGCTGCAATCAGGATTCCCGGGGCACTCGCGCCACGCGGCTGGTTGCGGCTCCTTCGTTGATCGTTGGTTGACTGCGGTGTTGAAAAGGTGGCCGTGCCGGCTGCCGATCGATGCCGGCGCTGCCGACGGCCGTCCGTCAGGAATTGTCTTCGTCTTGCTGTTCGTTGAAGTTGCTGTCGAAGAGGCCGCCGATGGCCTCGAGCGCCTCGCGCGCGTCGGGCCCGGTCGCCTCCACGACCAGCCGCGTGCCCGCCTCCGCGGCGAGCGTGAGCACCTCGAGGATGCTCTTGCCGTCGACCCGCTGGGAGTCGTTGGAAAGCTCGATCCGCGACTGCCACTTGCGGGCCTCGCGGGCGAGGAGGTCGGCCGGACGCGCATGCAGGCCCTGCCGCATGCCGACCACGACCTCCCGCGAGACCATCTGCTCCGTCATGCTGCCGTCACCCTCGACTTCCCCTCGTCCTTCGCGGGCCTGCATCCCGCGGCGACCCTTCCCCTCATCAGCCGTGGCCGTCGTCACGAAGCCACCCCATGGCTGTCGGCCTCCTCGAGCAGGGTCTTGATCTCCAGCGGGCCCTTGGCCGACTTGAGCTGCCTGCAGAAGGCATCATCCCGCAGTTGCCGGGAGATGTTCTCGAGCGCCCGCAGATGGTCGCCAGGGCGATCCGGCGGAGACACGAGCAGAAAGAAGAGCTGCACGGGCTCTCCGTCAAGGCTCTCGAAGTCGACGCCGTCATGGCTCACCGCCACGGTGCCGACGAGGCGACGGACGCTGGGATGCTTGGTGTGGGGCACAGCCACCCCGCGGCCGATCCCGGTGCTGCCGAGATCCTCGCGCTTCATGATCGCCTTGACGATGCCGTCGAGATCGCCGGGAGAGATGCTGCCCGCGTCCACGAGCGACTGCGCCATCTCGCGGATCACGCCTTCCTTGGTATCGGCCTCGATGCTGGAACGGATCGCGTCGACGGCCACGAAATCGGAAAACTTCATCGGTGGATTCGCGATCAGGATCGCCGCGCCCCTTCGACGTGCTTGTGGTCTCGCACCTTCTCCTTGTGCTTGCGCAGCTGCTGCTCGAGCTTCTGAACGGCGCCGTCGACGCTCCGCCAGAGCTGGCCGGAGTGCTCCCGGCTGACCATCTCGTGGAAATGCTCGGCCGACGCCACGATCTCCACGGTGGGCAGCGCCGCGTTTTCCAGGTCGACGGTGACGTTCAAGGCGGTCAACCGGTCGAAATACCGCTTCAGCCGGGACACCTTGGCCTGGATCTTCGACTGGGAGGCACCGCTGAGATGGCCGTGCCGGGCCGAAACGTTGATCTGCACTCGAGTGATCCCCCTTGCGAGGCAAGCCGCAGGCGCCGGGCGACGCAACGTCGCTCCACCGCACCCGCCGGCTGATTCGAAATGTCGGTCCGTCGCTCGATCATAGCAGCCGCGGCAGCGGTGGCACAAACCAGCCTCGTCCCGCGGCCACCGGGCTGCGGGAATCGATCCGCGGCGGCGAATCCTGCCCGCGGGATCACTTCGGCGGAGCCCCGGACGGGCGGCGCACGAGCCCCCGTTCCAGCTGGCCGCGCCACCACGCCACACCGTCGCGGCGTTGTTCCGCCGACCCGTCAGGGCGATACCTCAACTCGTCGGTCTTCGACACCTGCGTGATGTCGCGTAGCGTCTTGAACGCGTACCGCCGGACGACCATGCTCGAATCGTCGAGCGCGTCGACGAGTTCACGATCCATGCCGTTGGCGAGCGAGGCATCGGAGATGCACTGGGTCATTTCCCAGATTCGTTCCGCCTTGTCGCCGAGTTCCTGCTTGTCGAATGCCTTGCGCAGGCCGGCGGCCGCCTCGCCGCCCCTGGCCAGCACGGCGGGCACGGCCATCGCCTCGAGTTCGAGCCATTGTCTGTTCTCGAGCCTGGTGCCGAGCGCCGACGCCGTCAGCATGCCGACCAGTTCGTCCGAATCGCCGAGAATCGCCAGCGTGGCGGCCGCGATCATGCGGTATTCGTCCCGTTTGCCCGTCGTTGCCAATTCGCGCAGCCTCAAGAGCGTCGGCCTCGCCGGGGCGGCATCTTTCGAGGGGCCAAGCTTATCCACGAGCTCCTCGACTGCCCGCAGCTTATTCCGGTCGACTGGCTCGGCCGCATCTGCCCATGCCGGCGGCGGCACGCCGGTCGCCACCGCGGCATGGCCGTCCTCGTAGGCCAGTGCGGAGCCCGCCGCCACCTGCAGCGGCTGGCTTCCCGGCGTTGCACTTCCGTCGGCCGCGTTCGGCTGCCAGGCGAACGCCTGCCGGACCGCGATGGCCTGCCCGCGGAACTGCGCGGATTCACCGGGAACGCAGCCGCCCCCGCCATGCTCCGGCGGGACCGCGATAGCGATCCTGGTGAGCGGATTCGTGGCGACGGAACCCGCGACGCCAGCAGCCTTGACGCTGAAGCGACCGGCCTGAGCCTGCCCGACGATGACCGTCCGGCCGCAGAGCACCTCGATCAGCGGTTCACCCTTGCGATCACGGGAAACGACGACGTTGGTGCACGACAGCAGCCGTACGTCGATGCCGCCGAAAGCGAGCGTCGCTTCGCACCACGGCGGGACGAGCAGCTCATCCCCGGACCGCAGCTGCGCGCCCGCAGCCGCCAGCTGCCACTGCCCCACGCCGCCCGACTCCTCCCACCTGAGGACCGTGCCGTCGGCGACCGCGAACCTCGCCGCTGTGGCAGCCGGCCAGCCGCCGACGGCTGGTGGCGCTGGCACTGCTGGTGACGCAGCCGCGGCCGGAGGCACTGGAACAGCCGGCGGAAGCGGCCCCTGATTCGCCGGTCCCTGACTTGCGGCACTCCGCGGAGTCGATTCCATTTTCGCCCCGCCAGCCGGAACGCTGGCTGCTGCCAGGGCCTCCGTGGGAGCGGCCGCCGGCTTCGCGGCCGTCGGCGGTTCGGCAACGCCGCCGTCGGCAGGCTCTGCTTCCGCAGCCGGTTCCCGCGCCGGTGTCGCCGCCGCCACGGCATTCATCGGGGGTACGGCATCGACCGGCTGTGAGCCATCCGAGGCTGCCACAGCATCCACGGCTGCGGCGGCCGGAGCGACAGCCTCGCTCGTCTGGGACGGCGTTCCCCCCGCGACCCGCTGCTGGGGAGCCGGTTCACGCCGCCCGCTCTTTCCAAAGACCGACCACGCCAGCACGCCGCCAAGCAGCGTCAGCAGCGTCAGGGCGATCGCCGCCGACATCCAGGCGGCTCGACTCGATTTCGGCGCGGCCGGCCCGGCAGGAACGCTCGTGCGATCGTGGATGGCGTGTGGCCGATCCGTCTGCTCATACGCGGCCGCATCGGCGGATCCACCGAACCGCACTCCACCCGGGTTGTCCGTGGCCGACGCGAGCACCGCCCGCAGGGCCCGCGCCGTTTCCCGCGACTCCTGCAGCCCGTCCCCCTGCCCGTCGGCGACGGGGGCTATCTCGCCGACCCCGAACGGCCGTTGTTCGAGACGTTGCCGCACCAGCGCCTTGAGCCGCTGCCGGCTCGGCTGGTCCAAGACCGACTGCAGGTTCGGATCACCGGCGATCTCCGCGAGCATCCGATGGCACGCCGCCACCTCGGCGAGGTGCTTGTCGGACTCGTAGCAGATGAGCTCGTAGTGCTTGAGCTGATCGACCGACATCGTGTTGTCGAGGAATTCGGCGGCCGAATTGGGGTCGTCGGCCAGCCCTCGTCCGCTCGGTGCCGGAGCGCCGACCATCGGCATGGCGATGGACCGCTGGATCCGCTCGACGAGGCCCGAGGCCAGCTGGTTGTCGGAGACCTTCGCGCTGAGTTGCCGCTGTTCTTCCGGCGGCAGCACCCCGTCCAACCAGGCCAGCAGTGTTCGAATGGTCAGTTTCATCGCCACGGCTCCTCGGGAACGGGTCTCGGCGGTGGCCGCGGCCCAGGCGGCCGCCCGATCCTCCACACCACTACTAGTGGCGACCAGGCGGCGTTTTCGTACAGGCGTGCAAAAACCGTGCGAAAAGGCTCAGAAATCCCGCTCTCGGCCTGCGATCCAGGGGCCGCCGGGCTGCGTAATGAGACCGGGCCTGACGCCGGAGCCGACAGCGGAAGTGGCCTGCGCCGGCCGGGGCGCGGGCTGCAAGGACGGAAATCGATTGGGCAGCCCGGCACTGATTCCTAGAATCCCAGTCATCGCGGCGTCTCGGAGATCTTCAGCATGACCGCCATGTCCAGGCTTCGTCGCCAGGCCATCCTGCGGGAGGCCTGTGGATATATCGAGCTCGGCGAGCTGCTCCTCGGCCGCGATGCCGCGGTGCCGGCCAGCGCCGCCCGGCTGCTCGATCGGGCCCTCGGCCTGCTCTGCCTGCTGCCGGAGCCGACCCGCTCGACCCCCGACGCCAAGCTGCTGGAGGGGGAAGCCCTGCGGGCTCTGGGCCGCTGGGATGAATCGCTCACCGCGCTTGGCTTGGTGACGCAGCAGGAGCCAAAGCGGCTGGAGGCCTGGCTGGGCATGGGCTGGTGCCTCAAGCGGCTCGGCCGGCTCGACGACGCGATCAATTCACTGAAACACGGGCTGGAAGTCTCCCCGCGGGAGCCGATCCTGCTCTACAACCTCGCCTGTTATCATTCGCTCGGCGGCGACGTGCAGGCCGCGATCGAACACCTTACCAACGCCATCTCGCTCGACGGCCGCTACCGGGATCTCCTGGTCGAGGAGCCCGACTTCGATCCGATCCGGAAGGACCCGCGGTTCGTCGCGGTCACGCACATCACGGTCTGAACGCCGCCCCACCATGCCGAGCCCCGCCCTCCAGGAAGTCGTCGCCCTGTTGGGCTGCCCCGCGGCGGGCAACCCGGCACAGTACCTGTTCGAGCGGGCGCTCGCGGCGACCGACCTCGACTGGCAGTTCATCACGCTCGAGGTGCAGCCCGACGCGATCGCGGAGGCGATCCGCGGCGCGTGGGCCATGGGCTTCCGGGGCTGCCTGCTCTCCGGACCGCTACGGGCGGCGGCCCTGCCCTGCGTGGCCACGGCGAGCCCCGCAGCCAGCTTCGCCGGCGCGGTGAGCATCGTGACCCGCGAGGCCGCTGGGCCGGCCGGCCACATGACCGACGGCCGGGGTGTGCTCGAGGCGCTGCGGGCCCACGTCGATCCGATCGGGGCCAACGTGCTCATCATCGGTGCCGGCGCGGCGGCACGGGCAACCGCCCTGGAACTGGCCCTGGCCCGCGCGGCGGAGATCGTCGTCTGTGACCGGTCGCCGGAACGGGCCGCCACGCTGGTCGAGGCGATCGCCGGACTCGGCTCGGCCGCAGCGGGCGTGCTGCCGTGGGGACCGGCGGTCGAGGTGCCCGCCCGCGTGGGGATCGTGGTCAGCGCCGTGCCGGCGGAGGTGCCCAAGCCGACCTGGCTGCTCACGGGCCTGCGACCCGATCTGGTCGTCGCCGACCTGGCTCTCGTCGGCCAGCCCTCGCCGGTGATGGCGGCGGCCCGACAGCACGGGGCCTGCGTGGTCGATGGCCTGGAGATCCACTGCGAGCGGACGGCGATCGACTTCCAGTCGCTGACGGGCATCGAGCCCGACACCGATGAACTCCGCGAGGCGCTCGACGAGTTTTTGAGCGCCTGACGGCCGACTGGTTCGCGGCGGCCGACGCGGCATCTCCAGCCCGCGGATTCGGGATCAACGCGGCTCGGCGGCCCCCGGACCCGACTGGGAGACACGTTCCATCTTCTTGACGACGGCCGCCGCGCTCGAACGCACGTCGGCCACGGGATCCTCGGTCAGTTCGCGCACCCGATCGGCGATCTGGCCGGGGGGCGGTTCGTGCGTGGCATCGACCAAGAGCGCCACGCCCCGCAGCGCGTTGACCACCACGAGCGCCCGCTTGTAACGGTTCGAGCGGGCGGCCTCGTCGCCGGGGGCGTTCGCCGGCGGCGGCACGTCGGGCAGCGCGAGCATCTGGGTCAGCGGTTCGAATGCCTCGGGCCGGCCCTGGCGGGCGAGAGCCAGCGCCGCGTTGGACCGCACGTCTTCGGCGTCGTCGCCGGCGAGCTCGAGCAGCCGGTCGACCGCGCCGGGGCCACCCACGACGCCCAGCGTGAACGCGGCGGCCGACCGCAGCTGGACGACGTCGCTGCGGGATGCGGCGACGACGGCGGCCGTGACAGCCGCCGGATCGTCGGGGCTCTTCCCGGCTGCGACGAGATTGGTCGAGAGCACGGCCAACGCCTCGACGGCTGCGCGAGCCGTCTGCGGGTCGCCGCCGCCGCCGGCCCGCGCGACGAGCGGGGCCACGGCCGTCGGAATCGCGAATTCGCCGAGCGCTCGGCAGAGATAGACCCGCAGCGTCTCCGACTGCTCGCCGGTGCGGCCGCTGGCCACCTCGTCGGCGAGGATCCGGCCCAGCTCGGTGGCGAGCGACTCGTCGGCTTTCAGGGCGGCCGAGCCGGGGCCGCGGAGGTCGTTGGCGAGGTTGAGCGCAGCCTGCCAGCGACCCTCGTTGTCGCGGCGAAGCGTGCGGACATAGGCCTGCGGATCGTTGCCGAGGTGGGCCAGCCAGTGGAACGCCAGCCACACGCAGACGATGATGGCGACGATGATCCCGGGCACGAGAAACAGCTGCACCAGGAAGGCCGCGTTGGGCGGCTCGACCGGCGGCAGTTCGTCGGGGTCGATCGTGCGGCGGTTGGAGTCTGCCATGCGGTGGTGCGCCGCGAAGCGCGGAGAGAGACGGAAGCGGCGGGAACGGACAGCGAGCCGCCGCAGCGTCGCGACGCCTTCATTACTGTATCCAGCGACCGCGAGGTGGCGACCCCCGTGACACAACCTCCCGACAATTCCCCTGTGCAGCCGACGCCGCCGCGGTTCCCGGCTGCCGGCGAAGAGCCGCATGCCGGCCCGCCCGCGGCGGCGGCAACGTGGGTCGACGTCGAACTGGCCACGGTCGAGGAGAATCTCGCGCTCGACGAGGCGCTCTTGGAACTGGCCCACGAGGGGCTCGCCGCCACGGCCTGTGTCCGCACCTGGATGGCGGCGGAGCCGACGGTCGTGCTCGGGTCGTCGGGCCGGCGGGACGAGGAGGTCGATCTCGAGGCCTGCCGCAGACACGGCGTCCGCGTGATCCGCCGTCCCAGCGGCGGCGGCACGGTGCTGCTGGGGCCCGGCTGCCTGATGTGGTCCGTGGTCGCCCCATGCCCCCAGGGCCCGCCGCCGATCGAGGCGATCCACGCCGGGATGCTCGAGCCCCTCGCGGCGGCTGTCACCGCCGAGCTGTGCACGCGGGCGGCGGCCGGCGACCGGCTCGACGGCGGTGCCATGGTGGTCCGCTGCGGCACGAGCGATCTCGCGCTCGTGCGAACCGACGCTGCCGGGGAATGCTTGGTCGGCGGCGGCCGCGCGGCGGTCGCGGATCGCCCGTCACCGTCGCGCGACATCCGCGAGCACGCCAAAAAGGTGTCGGGCAACGCCCTCCGGGTGCGGCGGCATGGCGTGCTCTACCACGGCACGCTCCTCGATGCGTTCGATCTCGGACTCATCTCCCGCGTGCTGCGGCATCCTCCCCGCGAGCCCGACTACCGCGGCGGGCGGAACCACGGCGAGTTTCTCGCCACCCTCGGCCTCGGCCGGCAGACGCTCGAGCGGCTGGTGCGGGCCGCGTTCGGAGCCGAGCAGGTCACGGCCGACTGGCCGCGGGATCGCGTCGCGCGACTGGTCCGCGACCGTTATGCGGCCGCCGAGTGGACGGAGCGGCTGTGATCATGGCCGCCCCACGCCGATTGGCAAGCCATGCCGGCGGTGCCGATCGGGCAAGCTGGCGAAGGACGAAGGGGATTGGGGGATGGGGAGACTGCCGACAGTGGAGTCATCGTGGGTGCCTGTTTCGGTCGATCAGCACTCTTGGAGGATGGGATTCGGCGTCGGGGAGCGGCTTTTCGCGGAAGAAAACATCTTTCGCCCATGCCCTTGCCTGAGTAGTTTTCCCGGCCCGATCGACACGAGGTCGCTCGACAGTCCGCCCGTGGGACAGCCCGCAACAGGAGGTTGCCTTCCATGCGTTTGCACATGAATGCCGCGGACATTCGGCGGCTGGTCACGCTTTACTTTCTCGATCTCGGCGCGGAGCCGGCCGACGTTGACGACGTCCAGGAAAACATCCGCATCGATCGCGGCCGCTGCGTGGCCCGTTGCTACCGGGTCGCCGAGATGTTCGCGATGTGGATGATCGACGTCGGCGTGCTGCAATTCTATGACGCCGACGGCGAGATGCTCGCGACCGTGAACCTGTTCACGGAGCTGCAGCCGCAGCGGGCCGCGGCCTGATCGCCACGGCTGCGGATCACCCGACGGCGACGCCGGACGGGTGGTAGCCGGCTGAACGCGGCTGGAAGACGGCAATAAAGTTGGCATCGGTGGGGATGGTCTGCCTTCATGGGGGCGGCGGACCGGGACGCTTGTCGATTCGGGGGGCGCGGGGATGAGCGACGATTTCGAGTTGGTGCGATCGCCGCGATTGTCGATCGTCATCCCGGCGCCGGCCGACACGGCCGCGCTGGAAGAGACGCTCGTCAGCGTTCTCGAGAACCGGCCCCATGACTGCGAGATCGTGGTCGCGCTGGGCTGCGAATACGCCGACCCGTGGAACATTCGCGAGGAAGTCCGGTTCGTGCAGGCGCCCGTCGGCTCCGGGCTCGTGAGCTGCGTGAACCTCGGCGTGGCCGCGAGCGAGGGAACCATCGTGCACGTGCTGGCCGCGGGCTGGCGGGCCACGGCCGGCTGGACCGATGCGGCCATGGCGCGGTTCGACGACGACGCGGTGGCGGCCGTGGTGCCGGTGGGCGTGGCCGCCGACGACCGTGACCGCGTGGTGTCGGCGGGAGTGCGGACCACCGTGGGTGGCCGGCGGATCGACCTGGCC
The DNA here is from genome assembly GCA_044344895.1 of Pirellulales bacterium. Lineage (GTDB taxonomy): Bacteria > Planctomycetota > Planctomycetia > Pirellulales > UBA1268 > CAMCQY01. The sequence continues at coordinate 10,015 of JBIJCD010000081.1, forward strand.
TTCGCCGGGAAGTGGCGGCGGGAGCGGCTGTCGGCGGGGCGGCCCGTCGCCGTGCCGATGGGCCCCGTGCTCGAGGCCGGCTTCTGGCGGGCCGACGCCTTCGAGATGGCGGGGCCGGGCTTCTCGACGGCGTGCGGCGAGGCGATGGCCGACGCCGACATGGCGGTGACGCTCGCGCGGAGCGGCCGCACGGTGGCGATCGAGCCTGAGGCTGTGGTCGTGGCGGCGCCGCGGTCGGCGGGGCGATCACGGCCATTCGCCGCGGGGCTGCATGCGGAGCGGCTCTTCTGGCGGTCGCTGGCGGGGCAGGCCGTGGTGCCCGCGGCGGTGGGCCATCTCTACGAGGTCGTGCGACATGCGATCGCGCGGGCGCCGCTGGGCACGGTGCCGATGCTGGTGGGCCGGTTGGTGGCGCTGCTGCAGTTCGGCGCGTATCTGCCGCGCTATCTGCAGCTTCGGGACATCATCGCGTCGGCCGCGGCGGATCGGTCCCGCGCGGACGAAGAGGCGGCGGGCCGGACGATCCGGATCGACGGTCCGCACGCGGCGGCGGCCGGGCCGAAGCGGCGGCAGACACAGACGCCGCTGCGAAAGTCGGCGTAAGCCGGCGCCGGTGAACGGCCGATCGGTCGCTGTTTTTCGCCCCTGCACAGGCTCGTCGCCCGGCCTACGCTGGCCCGCGGCGCAGCTGTGCCGGGGCTTTGCGGCAACGCTGTTGCCCGGGGCGGCGG
>JBIJCD010000082.1:0-10724 GCA_044344895.1 Pirellulales bacterium
ATGAGATCCACCTCCGCCTGGTCCACCTCGGGCACGATCACCTCGATCTGGTCGAGGCCGTAGCGGCGGATGGTGACTTCCTTCTGGCCGCCCGGGTTCACGCGGCGGCTCACGGCGGCCACCAGCTTGTCCATGTCGATCGGGGCGGCCCGGCCCTCGACCTTGAAATCGAGTTCGAGCGAGTCGCCCACGGGCCGGCGGCCGGCGAGCCGAACGTTGGCGCCGCCGAAATCGAGCTGCTCGACGCCCTTGAGGAACGACTCGCGGGCCACGTCATCCGTGGTCTCGAGCCGCACCACGAGCTGATTGTCGCTCGTCCGCGACACCGTCCCCAGCCGGCCGTCGGGCCGAGAGAGCAGCTGCTCGATGCGGCCGGCGCATTCGTCGACCTGGCCGGCGGCCTGGCGGCTGGCGTCGACCTCGTAGACGAGGATCACGCCGCCCTTGAGGTCGATGCCCAGACGGGGCGGCCAGCCCAGCCAGGTGATCACCGTGCCGGCGGCCAACGCGACCAGCACGGTCGCCAGCCGGCCCCACAGATCGGAGCAGCGCAGCGCCTTCGTCGCCAGCCAGGCCAGCATCGTCGGCACGGCGACGGTGAGCAGCGTGATCGCCCACATCGCCCAAGGCTCGCGCCACCAGGCCTCAGCGGCGGCCGGCGAAGACGGCACCGCCGCCGTCGCGACGTCGGCGGCCTGGGCGAACAACTGGGTTGCGATGGGGAGGATGTTCATGCCGTTCTCGTTTCCAGGTCTCGGGTGGGAATTCTAGAAAGGCCCGCCTGCGGCAGCGGGCCGGAGGCGTCAACCGTCACCGCCATCGCCGCCCGCGTCGCCCAGCACCTTGGCGATGCTCGAGAGCGTGACGGCGATCTTCACGTTGCCGGCGTCGTCGACCCGCAGGAGCACCCGGTCGGCATCCCGCTCGACGTTGGCCACGGTGCCATAGATGCCCGACGTGGTCACGACGCGGTCGTTCTTCTTGAGGGCGGCCAGCAGCTCCTGCTGCCGGCGCATCCGCTCCCGCTCCGGCCGGTAGAGCAGCAGCCAGGCCACCGCCACGATCATCACCATGGGCAGGTAGTTGACGAGCAACTCCAGCCCGCTCGGCGGCGGTGGCGCGTCGGCCGCGAAGACGGCGACGGCGGACGGCAGGGACGGCGTGGACGGCATGGCGGCTCCGAAACGGGCCGGCAGCCCCAGCGGCGGCCGGCTCGAAGAACCGCAAATGTACGGCGACGCGCGCGGGACGGACAAGCCCGCTGCATCATTCGCTGGCGAACCCGCCGCCGGACGCCCCGCGGGCGTCGGCATCGTCCCCCGGTTCGTCGCGGTCCGCATCCAGGCCGGCGAGGATGTCTCGCGCTGTCGCCGCAAAACGGCGGCCGATCACGGCGTCGCGGAGACGGGCCACGAGCCGCTGGTAGAAGGTCAGGTTGTGGATCGACGCCAGCACGGGACCGAGCATCTCGCCGGCGAGAAACAGGTGCCGCAGATAGCTGCGGCTGTGGCGGCAGGCGATGCACGGGCAGCCCTCGTCGAGCGGCCGGGGATCGTGCGCGTGGCAGGCATTCCGCAGCCGCACCTGGCCGGCGAACGTGTAGACCAGGGAGTTGCGGCCGCACCGTGTCGGGAGCACGCAATCGAACATGTCGACACCGGCGGCCACGGCCGCGACGATGTCCTGCGGCTGCCCCACACCCATCAGGTACCGCGGCCGGTCGGTCGGCAGGTGCGGCACGGTGGCTGCGAGCGTGGCGACCATCGCGTCGGGGCCCTCGCCCACGGAGAGCCCGCCGATCGCGTAGCCCGTGAAGCCGATCTCCCGGAGCCCCTGGGCGCTCTCCCGCCGTAGATCGGGCTCGAGCCCGCCCTGCACGATGCCGAAGAGCGCCTGGTCGGGCCGCGTGTGGGCCGCGCGGCAGCGGGCGGCCCAGCGCAGCGACCGGCGCATCGCGTCGGCCACGGTCGCGCGGTCGTTGGGCAGCGGCACGACGTGATCCATCTGCATGGCGATGTCGGCACCGATGCGTTCCTGGATCCGCATCGAATTCTCGGGCGTGAACGCCACCGGGGTGCCGTCGAGGTGCGAGCGGAAAAACGCCCCCTCCTCGTTCACCTCGACCTGCTTGGCGAGGCTGAACACCTGGAAGCCGCCCGAGTCGGTGAGCGTGGGACCATCCCAGCCCATGAACCGGGCCAGCCCGCCGCCCTGCCCGACGACCTCTTCGCCGGGCCGCAGGTGGAGGTGGTAGGCGTTGGCGAGGATCATCGCGGCGCCCGTCTCGCGCACCCGTCCGATGTCGACCCCCTTCACCGTGGCGGCCGTGGCCACGGGCATGAAGACCGGCGTGGGCAGACTGCCGTGCGGCGTCACGAGCGTCCCCGCGCGGGCGGCGGCGTCGGTGGCTTCAACGGTGAACGAGAATCCCGGCTGCATGGGGGCAGACTACCCGCTTCCGAAAGGACCCTCGATGCGTTCGGCGGAGTGGGTCGGGGGCACGCGTAGGAGACGGTGAATTTTGCGGACCATGCGCTCCGCTATCACGCACGAGCCCTGGACTCGCAAAATCCGCCGGCTCCGAGCATGTCCCCGCCCGCTCCGAATGCGGGTCGTATCAGAAACGCCGAGAGCGAAACTGCAACCGCCGACACCGCGTCGCCTCGAACGGCAAGCGTCAGGACGTCGAATCAGAAGATTCCCAGCGCTTCGAGCGAATACCGCACGACGAGGCCGGCCACCACCACGCTCACCATGCTCATGAGCTTCACGAGGATGTTGAGGCTCGGGCCGCTCGTGTCCTTGAACGGGTCGCCCACGGTGTCGCCCACGACGGCGGCCTTGTGGGCGTCGCTCCCCTTGCCGCCATGCACGCCCGATTCGATGTGCTTTTTGGCGTTGTCCCAAGCGCCGCCCGCGTTGGCCATGAACACGGCCACGCAAAACCCGGTGGTGAGGCCGCCCACGAGCAGCCCCATCACGCCGCCAACGCCCAGGAGCAGTCCCGTGACGACCGGCACGGCCAGCGCCAGCACCGACGGCAGGATCATCTCCCTCTGGGCCGCCTTCGTGCTGATCGCCACCGGCGCCGCGTAGTCGGGTGTGTCGGTGCCCTGCATGATGCCCGGCTTCTCGCGGAACTGGCGGCGGACCTCCTCCACCATGCCCTTGGCGGCCCGGCCCACGGCTTTCATCGTCAGGGCGCAGAACACGAACGTGCTCATCGCACCCACGAACAGCCCCACCAGCACCTTCGGGTTCATGAGCGTGACGTCGTAAAACCGCATGTAGTCGGCCATCGTGGCCTTCTTCACGTCGACGATCCGCCCCTCGCTTTCCCAGGCGGCGGCCGCCTCGAGCGATGGCGTGACCTCGAACGGATGGCGGGACCGGAGCTTCGTGAAGCCGGGGATCGCCTTCTGGTCGAGCACCATCATGGTGGCGTTGGATTCCGGCCCGTCGCCGACCCGGACGGCGAGTCCATCCGCCAGCTTCACCCAGTCGCCGGCCTTGAGCGAAGCCTCGTTGCCCCCCGCGATCCGCTGCGCGCCGTTGCGTGCGTCGGACACGATGGCCGCATGGCCCCAGCGGTCGAAGCCGATCCGCACCTCCTCGACGTAGGCCGCCAGCAGGGCCAGCGCCGTCAGGGCCGCCGACCCGATCGCGAACCCCTTGCCGGTGGCGGCGGTGGTGTTGCCCAGCGCGTCGAGGGCGTCGGTGCGCTCGCGGACGAGCTCGGGCAGGCCGGCCATCTGGGCGTTGCCGCCGGCGTTGTCGGCGATCGGCCCGTAGGCGTCGGTCGCCAGCGTGATGCCGAGCGTCGAGAGCATGCCGACGGCGGCGATGCCCACGCCGTAGAGCCCCAGCGCGAAGGCGTTGGGGTCCTTGAAGTCGAACCCGTTGGCGAAGCCGAACGACAGCAGCGTGGCGGCGCCGGTGATGAGCACCGGTGCCCAGGTGCTCAGCATCCCCTCGGCCACGCCGCCGATGATGATCGTGGCCGGGCCGGTGAGGGCCTGGTCGGCGAGCTCCTTGGTCGGCGTGTACTCGTTGCTCGTCGAGTACTCCGTCCACTTGCCGATCAGCCAGCCTGAGATGAGGCCGATGACGACCGAAACCGCCACGCCCCAGTAGGGCCGGCCCAGCCAGGTGCCGTTCTGCTCCCGCATCAGCAGGAAGGTGATCGCGAAGGTCGCCACCACGATGGCCGCCGTGGCGAAATTGATCCCCTTGGCGAGGGCCGCGAGCAGCGACTTCTGCGAGGAATCCTCCTGGGTCTGGACCTGGTAGATACCCCAGATGGAGAGCAGCGTACCCACCGCGGCGATCGCCATCGGCAGGAAGAGCGCGGCCATCTGCATCGAGTAGTTGCCGGGGAAGGCTGCCACGCCCAGGGCGGCCGTGGCCAGGATGCTGCCGCAGTAGCTCTCGTAGAGGTCGGCGCCCATGCCGGCCACGTCGCCGACGTTGTCGCCGACGTTGTCGGCGATCGTGGCGGGGTTGCGGGCGTCGTCCTCAGGGATACCGTGCTCCACCTTGCCGACCAGGTCGGCCCCCACGTCGGCCGCCTTCGTGAAAATGCCGCCGCCGACGCGGGCGAAGAGGGCCTGCGTGCTGGCGCCCATGCCGAAGCAGAGCATCGTCACCGTGATCTCCTCGAGCGACAGCGGCTTGAAGCCGAGGCCTGGCACGAGCCAGTAGAGAATGAAGAACCACAGCGCGATGTCGAGCAGGCCCAGGCCCACGACCGTGAGCCCCATCACCGCCCCGGAGCGGAAGGCGATCTGCAGCCCCTCGTTGAGCGACCGCTCGGCGCCGGCGGCCGTGCGATTGCTGGCCAGCGTCGCCGTCTGCATGCCGAACCATCCGGCCAGGCCGGAGAAGAACCCGCCCGACAGGAACGCGAACGGCACCCAGGCGCTCTGCACGCCGAGGCCGAATGCCATCCACATGAGCAACGCGCAGATGGCGAGGAACACCCAGCCCACCACCTTGTACTGCTGCTTGAGGTAGGCGTCGGCGCCAGTTCGGACGTAGCCGGCGATGTCGATCATCTTCTGCGTGCCGGCCGGCTGATCCACCATCCAGTTGAAGAACTGCCACGCCTGCAGCAGCGCGAGCGCCGACCCAGCCACGCCCACGAGCCACCAGAAGCCGTACGGGCCGAACAGCCACTTTCGCTGCTCGGAATGTGCGGCCGGATCGGCGGCACATGCCATGGCGGCGTCGACGAACAGCACGGCGAGCAGGGTCGCGGCGGCGATGAGCGGGCGGTGGAAACGTTTCATGGCTTGGGGGCAGCTCCAGGACTGGTTTCGAAGACGCTGGTGTCGCAGACGTCGCGACCGACAGGGCCACCGGGGGCCGGCGGAGAGAGCCTCCTCGGCGCCCACCCTCCGGCCGCGGCTCGCCGCGAGACAGGACTCTAATCCTCGCCGGAAGAAGGGTCAAACAGCCGCTGGTGAGGCCCGAGCCGCCCGCCGCCCAAGCCCCCGCTGCGCTGACCGGATCCGGTCAGGGCGGCGGCGCGGCGACGTCAGGTGACCGCCACCCGGCCGATCGAGTGATACACGAAGCCCTTGGCCCGCATTTCGCCGGGCGCGAAGAGGTTGCGGCCGTCGAAGATCACGCGCGATCGCATTCGCCGGGCCATCTCGTCGAAGTCGGGCCGGCGAAAATCGCCCCACTCGGTGACGATCGCCAGGCAGTCGGCGCCGTCGAGGGCTTCCAGCGGCCCGGCGGCGTAGGTGAGCCGGTCGCCGTAGATGGCGCGCACGTTCGCCATCGCCTCGGGGTCGTACACCGCCACCTGGGCGCCGCCGGATAGCAGGTGCTCGAGGAGATCGATCGCCGGGGCGTCGCGGACGTCGTCGGTACGGGGCTTGAACGCCAGCCCCCACACCGCGATGCGGCGGCCCGACAGGTGGCCGCCGAAGTGCGCCGCGATCTTGGCGCCGAGCACCTGCTTCTGGGCCAGGTTCGTGTCGTGCACGGCGGTGAGGATCCGCGGCTCGATCCCCTTGTCGCGGGCCATCGCGGCCAGCGCCTGCACGTCCTTGGGGAAGCAGCTGCCGCCGTAGCCCACGCCCGGAAACAGGAAGGCGAAGCCGATCCGGCTGTCGTGGCCGATACCGCGGCGCACGTCGTCGATGTCGGCCTCCATCCGCTCGCACAGGTTCGCAACCTCGTTGATGAAGCTGATCTTCGTGGCCAGCAGCGCGTTGGCCACGTACTTCGTCATCTCGGAGCTTTCCGGCGACATCACCAGGAACGGGTGCTCGGTGCGGAGGAAGGGCAGATAGAGACTGCGCAGGACTTCGCCGATCGCGGCCGACCGCACGCCCACGACCACGCGGTCGGGCTTCTGGAAATCCTCGATGGCGGCCCCTTCCTTGAGGAACTCCGGGTTGCTCGCCACGTGGCAGTCCCTGCCGGTGCGCTCCTTGAGCCGCCGCTCGATTCCGGCACAGGTGCCGACCGGCACCGTGCTTTTGGTCACCACCACCGCCTGGGGATCGAGGTGCGGCGCGATGCCGTCGACCACCCGCCACAGGGCCGAGAGGTCGGCGGAGCCGTCGGCCGCGGGAGGCGTGCCGACGGCGAGGAAGACGACCTGGGCGGAGCGGACACCGGCCGCGGAGTCGGTCGAGAATTTCAGCCGTCCGGCCTTCGCGTTGCGGATCACGAGCTCCTCGAGGCCGGGCTCGTAGATGGGAATCTCGCCGCGATTGAGCTGCGCGATCTTCTCGGCGTTGATATCGAGGCAGGTGACCGTGTTGCCACTGTCGGCGAAACAGGTCCCGGTGACGAGGCCGACGTACCCGGTGCCCACGACTGCGATTTTCATCTGTTCCTTGTTCCTGCACCGACAACGGTGGCCGAAGGGGAGCGATCGCCCCAGTGTAATTGGGAGAAATTGCCCTGTTTTTCGGCCTGCTCGCCGTCGGCGGCGATCCAGCGGTGCGCGGGGCGGGAACCACCGCGTGGGGGGCCGCCGCAGCCGATCAGCCGGCGCCGCCGGCCGGCTCGCCGCCGGATCCCTCGACCGCGTCCGACGCCTCCTCGGCCTCGCCGGCCGGCACGGGCACGACGGCGGCCAGCACGTCGCCCTCGTCGACCCGCATGATCCGCACGCCCTGCGTGTTGCGTCCGATCGGCTTGATCTCCCTGACGTTCACCCGCTGAATCTTGCCGCGGGCGGTCATCATCAGCACCTGGTCGTCGTCGCGGACCGACACGACGGCCACGACCTGGCCGTTTCGCGTCGTGGTCTTGATGTCGCGGATTCCCTTGCCGCCGCGGTGCTGGGTGCGATAGCGCATGCCGCTGGAATCGCCCTCGGCGTCCGCCTCCTCTGCCGCCGCCTCGGCGGGCTCCGCCTCGGCCGCGTCACCCTCCTCGCCAGGCGCCGGACCGGCCACAGGCGTGCCCGCTCCGAAGGGCGTCCGCTTGCCGTAACCGTTTTCGCACACGGTCAGGAGCGTCGACTCGGGATCGGCCACGACCATGCCCACGAGCCGGTCTCCGGAGCCCAGCTTGATGCCGCGGACGCCGCTGGTGTCGCGGCCCATCGGACGGGCGTCCGACTCGGGAAAGCGGATCGCCATCCCCTTGGCGGTGGCGAGCACGAGCTCGTCGCCCGGCTTCGTGACCACGGCGTCGACGAGCTCGTCGCCCTCGCGAAGCTTCACCGCGATGAGGCCCTTCGTCCGCCGCCGCCGATACTGCTCCAGCGCCGTCTTCTTCACGACGCCGCCGCGGGTGGCCAGCAGCAGGTATTGATCGGGGTCCTCGAAGCCCGACACGGCCCGGCAGTCGGCCACCTTCTCCCCCTGCTCGAACTCCAGGAGGTTGACCAGCGCCCGGCCCTTGGCATCCCGTGCCAGCTCCGGCAGCTCGAAGACCCGCATCGAGAAGACCTTGCCCAGCGTCGTGAACACCAGCAGCCAGTCGTGCGTGCTGGCCACGAACAGGTGCTCGATCGGATCCTCCTCGTCGGTCCTCGCCCCCGTCAGCCCCTTGCCGCCGCGGCGCTGCGCCCGGTAGACGTCGGCGGGCGTCCGCTTCACGTAGCCGGCGCGGCTGATGGTGACGACCATCGTGGCCTCTGTGATCAGCTCCGCCATGTCGCGGATGTCGGCCGCCTCGCCGCTGATCTCGGTGCGCCGCTCGTCGGCGTGCTTGCCCTCGAGCTCCACGAGCTCCTCGCGGATGAGGGCCCGGATGTTGGCCTCGCTCGAGAGGATCCGCCGGAACTCGCCGATCTTGCCCAGCAGCTCGCGGTGCTCGCCGCCCAGCTTCTCCTGCTCCAGGTTGACGAGCTGCCCCAGCGTGAGCCGCAGGATCGCGTCGGCCTGCACCGGCGAGAGCCCGTAGGTCTCCGCGATGCCCCGCTCCTCCTTCATGATCGCGAACCCCTCGGCGCCGAGGGCCCGCTCCAGGAGCGCCGCGGGCGCCTGGATCTGCACCAGCCGCTCCTTGGCCTCGGCCTGCGACTTCGAGCTGCGGATGATCCGGATCACCTCGTCGATGTTCGCCAGCGCGACGAGCAGGCCTTCGACCGTGTGCTTGCGGCTGCGGGCCCGGGCGAGGAGGTGCTGCGTGCGGCGGCGGAGCACCGCCGTGCGATGCCGGAGGAACTCCTCCAGCATCATCTTCAGGGAGAGGATCCGAGGCTTGCCGTCGACGAGCGCGAGGAAGATCAGCGAGAACGAGGTCTGCAGCGGCGAGAACTGGTAGAGCTGGTTGAGCACGACGTCTGGATCGGCGTCCCGCTTCAGCTCCAGGATCAGCCGCACCGGCTCCTTGAGATCGCTCTCGTTGCGGATCGCGGAGATTCCCTTGATGCGATCCTCGTTGACGAGCTCGGCGATCTTCTCCTCGATCGCGTCGCGGGTCTGCTGGTAGGGGATCTCGGTGACGACGATGCGGCTACGGTTCTTGGCGAACTCCTCGACATGGGCCCGGGCCCGCAGCGTGATCGTGCTTCGCCCCGTGAGGTAGCCGCGGGCCAGCGCCTCCCGACCCATCACGATGCCGCCGGTGGGAAAGTCGGGGCCGGGGATGATCTGCAGCAGCTCGGCCATCGATACGCCGGGGTTGTCGATGAGCTTGATGAGCGCCCGGCACACCTCGCCGAGGTTGTGCGGCGGGATGCTCGTGGCCATGCCGACGGCGATGCCGCCGGCGCCGTTGACGAGCAGGTTGGGAAAGCGGCTCGGCAGCACCACCGGCTCGCTGTTGCGCTCGTCGTAGGTGGGCACGAAGTCGACGGTGTCGAGTTCGATGTCGTCGAGCATCATCGCCGCGATGGGCGAGAGCCTCGCTTCCGTGTACCGCATCGCGGCGGCGGGCAGGCCCGCGATCGACCCGAAGTTGCCCTGTTTGTCGATGAGCACGTGCCGCATGTTCCACTCCTGGGCCATGCGGACCAGGGTGGGATAGATCACGCTCTCGCCGTGGGGGTGGTAGTTGCCGCTGGTGTCGCCCGAGATCTTGGCGCACTTCACGCGGGACGCGCCGGGCGACAGGTTCAGGTCGTTCATGGCGACCAGGATCCGCCGCTGCGACGGTTTGAGCCCGTCGCGCACGTCGGGCAGGGCCCGCGACACGATCACGCTCATCGCGTAGGTCAGGTAGCTGTCCTTCAGCTCCTGCTCGATCGGCTGTTCGATCAGCCTGCCGCCCGAGTTGTCGCGGAGCACCCCATCCGGCTGCTCCGGCGGGCCGCCAGACCCCGGTCCGCCCTCCGGGCCACCCGCCGCCCCACCCGAACCGCCGCCGTTGCCTGCATCGTCTGCCAAGGGGGTTTTCTCCCGGGTTCCCGCGGCCGATTTCGCCGGCAGGAACGCTTGAACATACCCGGCAGGCTGTGGCGGTCAACCGGCTGCAAAGCCCTGAAAAACCGCTGCCGGGGAGGTCGCGTTGACGCCTTGACCCGCTTGTGCCTCCCCCCTACTGTCCCGCGCCCGTTTCCACGTCCCTTCACGAGGGTCTCGCACCCGTGCCCCCGACGCGTTTCCACGCCCTGTTGGTCGCGACCGCAGCGGCGCTCGTGCTGCTTGTGCGGCTGGGCGGGCCGGCGCTGTGGGATGACGACGAGCCGAAGAACGCAGCCTGTTCGCTGGCCATGCTCGACGCGGGAGACTGGGTGGTGCCGACCTTCAACGGCCGGCTCCGCATCGAAAAGCCGCCGCTCGTGAACTGGTTGCAGATCGCGGGATTCACGGCCTGCGGTCGCAACGAGACCGGTGCCCGGATCGGCTCCGCCGTGCTCACCATCGGCACCTGCCTGATGACCTGGCGGATCGGCTGCCTGCTGCTGGGCCCGTCGACCGGCCTGTGCGGCGGTCTGGCCATGGCCACCTGCGTGTGGACGGCGGTGGGAGGCCGGGCCGCCACGCCCGATGCACCGCTGCTGTTCTTCACGACACTCGCGCTGCTCCTCTTCGCCCGCGGCATCGCGTCGTCCGCCGGCGCCATAGCCGAGTCTGGCCCGCGGCTGTCGTTCGCAGCGGCGGCGGCGGTCGGAGCGGCGTGCGGCGGGGCGATGCTCAGCAAGGGGCCGGTCGGCCTCGTCCTGCCGCTGGCCGCGTTCGTGGTGTTCGCGGCGTGGCTGTCCCGCCCGACCGCCGGCTGGCCAAGCCTGCACAGGCTGGCCGGCGTCCGCCCCCTGACGATCATCGCCGCGGCCGTTCTCGTGGCGGCCCCCTGGTACGCGTGGG
>JBIJCD010000083.1:0-10719 GCA_044344895.1 Pirellulales bacterium
GCTCACGGCTTGGCGATCGATGCGCTGCGGCTGACGGCACGGCTGGTCTGCGAGGCGGTGGGCCTGCCCCTCACGGCGACCTGGGACCCGGCGATCGGCCTCGCCGTGCTCGACGTGCCGGCATGGCTGGCAGGAAATGACGCGGCGGCACGGCTCCCTGCGGGATGGCAGGTGACGAGCGATTCGCTCGCGGCCTGCGCGGCCGAAGGTGGCGGGCTGTGGCTGGCAAAGAGCGTGCCGCCGCCCCCCTGCCCCATCGGCGCGGATCCGATCAAGGCTGCCGCCACGGCAGGCTGGGTGGACGAGCACTTCCCCGCGGTAGCCGCCGGCCTCGGAGAGATCGGCTGGGCCGCGCCGGCATCGTTGTCGGGCGGAGGATGAACCGCCGGCCGCCCGTCAGTCCCACCACCAGGCGGTGGCGTGCCGCGCCGCCAGGGCCGTCGACCGCGCGTCGGCGACGTCGGTCACGGTGCTGGTGTTCGTGGCAAAGCTCCACGGCTGGAAAAGCACGCCGCCGGAGGCGCTCACCACCCAGCGGTTCCCTTTCTTCACGCCGTGCGCCACCGTCGGCACGCTGGAGGGCACGTCGTACGAGGGCAGCTGGAGCTTCGCGTCGTCGAGCAGCGGTGCGAGGTCGAGGCCGGCCCGGGCGTCGAGCTGGCGGCCGCGGATCAGGGCCGCCACGACGGCGAGGTCGACGCAGTTGACGAGCTCGGCGAAGACCGGCTGCTTGGCGGCGACGCGGTCGTAGTGCGTGGTCATGAGCTGGCACCAGCGGTCGGCCACCGCGTCAGTCGCAGCCTTGCCCTGCCGGCGGCCGTCCACGTCGAAAGCGTCGTTTTCGGTGAGACACTTCATCCGCCGGCCGGAGATCCGCCAGGCCAATTCATCGGCGTCGCGGGCGATCGGGTCGTAGTCGGCCTCCAGCCAGAATCGCGGCAGGGTCGCGGCCGATGCCGAGCCGGCGGGCACCAGCGACAGGTAGCTCGGCAGTTCGGGCACCGCCGACGGCTCCAGTCCCATCCCCAGCCGCTTGAGCCTGTAGTCGGCAGCCACGAGCACCCTGGCGAACCGGCTGTCGCCGGGCACGCCGCCCACCGTCACCTGCTGCGGCCCCAGTGCTTCCTGCATCGACACGAGCGTGGCGTCGGGATTGGGGCCGATCGTCTTCTGCCGGCCGAGGAAGGTCCGCAGGCGGGTGATGCCGTCCGCCGTCGGGTCGATCGAGCACTTGATGCCGCCGGCCCGCGCCGCGTCGATCGTCCGCAGAGCCACGATGAGATCCTCGAGGTGCAGCAGCGGCCTGCCGCTGGCGCCGCCTACGACCGCGCCGCCGGCGTCGACCGCGGCCACGTCGGCCGGGCCGGCGAGGATGATGTCGTGGCCTTCGGGGTCGACGAACACGTGCGTGATCCGCTCCAGGCCTCCCAGGAAGACGATGTCGGGTGGCAGCGGACGCTTGGCGGCGGTCGCCTCGCCGACGGCTGCGGTCAGCCGCGCCAGCGACACCTTGCGGAGTTCGGCCGGCTTGCCCGGCGCCTCGGTCGCGGATCGCAGCACCCGCCGTCGTTCCTCGGCCAGTGCGGTAGTGGCCTGGGGATCCAGGTTTCGCACGATGCCGTCGGCGTCGATGGAGATGCCGCCGACGGCGCCGAAGCCGAAGCCACCCATGCCGCCGCCGAACTGGGCGCAGGCGGCCGCCGGCCAGACCAGCGGTTGCAGGGCGAGCATCCAGGCAGCGCAGCCGATCAGACGCGAACGGAGCGGGCCGGGCCCGGCAGTGGTCGTGCCGCAATGCATACGAATCCTTTCACGACAGCGAAGCGATGGCCTCGGCCGGGATGATGGGCAGCCGATGGGGGGATGCTAGTCGGCGGAACCCGTCTGCGGCAAACCCGTTTCGTGCGGGATTGAGGGCATTTTCACGGCCCGAAACGCGGCGGCGACGAGCGGGTGGCGTCCGCGTGCCTTCCCGCCCTCCCAAATCGGCTGAGCGTGAGTCATCATGCAGGGAGAGATCCACCGCAGCATGTCCGGCCCCATCCCCACGTTTCTGCTCGTCCGTGATCCGGTCACCGGCCGGGCCGTCATCCCATTGGCGGCCGGGGATCGCGTGACGCTCGGCCGCGCGCCGTCCAACCGAGTGGTGCTGCACGACGAGCAGGCCAGCCGCTTCCACGCCGAGATCAGCGGCTCCGTGGCGGGCTGGTCGATCCGGGATTTGGACAGCCGCAACGGCACGCTGGTCGACGGCGAGCCGGTCACCGCCGACAGGCCGCTGGCCGCCGGCGACGTCGTGACGATCGGCCGCGTCGAGATCGTGATCTGCGACGGCGACCCGCCGATCGACTCCACGGGGGAAGTGCCCGCCGTCGGCGGAACGGCCGAGGCTGCCTCGTCGGCGGAACTGCAGGCGTGGCAGGCCTCCATCACGCATCGGCGGGCCAAGGGACGGCTGCTCGAGGACATCCGGGAGTCGGCAGGCACCGCCCCGCGGGTGGGCCGCGCCGCCGCCGAGCTCTGCCGGTTGGCTTTCGCGCTCGGCCGCGCGGTCGACGCGCAGGCGGTCGCGACGCTGGCGCTCGAATCGGCGCTGCAAGGAGCGGGCGCGGCCCGCGGCATCGTGCTGCTGCCGGAGCAGATGGCCGACCGCGCGGACGGCGATCTGGCCCGGGTCGCCGCCGTGCCGGCCGATTGGCCGAGCAGCGCCGTCCCCCAGGGCGTGGTCGTGGCAGTTCTCGGCACCGACGAGGCGGTGCTCGCCTGCACGACGTCGCCGCAGGGTGGCCGCGTGGCCGGCATCTCGGCGCCCGTGCGGTCTGGCGGTCGCGCGGTGGGTGTGCTGCACGTCGAGATCGATTCCAACGCCCGCGAGGCCACGCCCGACGATCTCGAGTTCGTGATGGCGGTGTGCGACGCGCTGGGGCTGGCGATCGAGAACCTCGCCGCCCGACAGGCGCTCTCATCGCGGCTGGCGCGGTCGACGGACGAAAACGAGCAGCTGCGGCGCAGGCTGGGCGAGGAATCGCGGATGGTGGGGGCGAGTCCGAGCCTGCAGCACATCTTCGGCCAGATCGAGCGGGTGGCGGCGAGCAAGGCCACCGTGCTGATCCGGGGCGAGAGCGGGGTGGGCAAGGAACTGGTCGCGCGGGCGATCCACGACGCCAGCAGCCGGCGGAACGCGCCGTTCGTCTGCATGAACTGCGCCGCCCTCACCGAGACGCTCCTGGAGAGCGAGCTCTTCGGGCATGAGAAGGGCGCCTTCACCGGCGCGACCGAGCGCAAGGCCGGCAAGTTCGAGGCCGCCCACAAGGGCACGCTGTTCCTCGACGAAATCGGTGAGATGAGCCTGGCGATCCAGGCCAAGTTTTTGCGGGTGCTCGAAGGGCATTCCTTCGAGCGGGTCGGCGGCAGCGCCCGCGTGCAGGTCGACGTGCGGGTGGTGGCCGCGACGAACCGCGATCTGGAGGAGGCGGTGTCGGCGGGGGAGTTTCGTCGCGATCTCTACTTCAGGCTCAAGGTCGTGGAGATTTTCGTGCCGCCGCTGCGCAAGCGGCCGGAGGACATCGAGGCGCTGGCGGCACATTTTCTCCAGCGGTTCGCGCCGGAGGCGGGCCGTCGCCTGCGCGGCTTCACCCCGGAGGCGTTGGCGGCCATGCGGGCCTACCACTGGCCGGGCAATATCCGTGAGCTTCGCAACTGCGTCGAACGGGCCGTCGTGCTTTCACAGGACGAATGGATCGACGCGCACGAATTGGCGCTCTCGCAGCTCTCGTCGGCCGGCGACACCGGAGCGATCCCATCGGCCAAGCCGGCGGTGTTCACGCCGGTCTCGCTCGATGAGATGGAGCGCAAGCACGTGCTGGCCACGCTCGAGGCGGTGGGCGGCAACAAGACCAAGGCCGCCACCATCCTCGGCATCGAACGCTCTACGCTCGACCGCAAGATGGCCCGCTGGGCGGCGAAGTAGCCGCGGCACGGCGTCGGGTCGCGGGGCCTCAGAGGCCGAAGTACCGCTTCCAGCCCTCGACGTCGCCGGGGCCGGGTTCCGGCGGCTTGGCGTCGGGCTGAGTCCGGCGCCGCCGCCGCTGCTCCCGCATCGTCGCCAGCCATGCCTCGCTCGAC
Source organism: Pirellulales bacterium (assembly GCA_044344895.1). Classification (GTDB taxonomy): domain Bacteria; phylum Planctomycetota; class Planctomycetia; order Pirellulales; family UBA1268; genus CAMCQY01. The sequence goes on from JBIJCD010000083.1 coordinate 4,126, forward strand.
ACCGCTGTCGCCCGCCGCCGCCTGGCGGCGGCCTGGAGCCGGCGGTCGCCCGACACCACGAGGAGGCTCGTCGGGGCGTCGTTGTCCTCCACGAGTTCCTCGATCAGCGAGTCGGCGTCGGGGTATTCCCGGGCGAACCAGACGCGGATGCCGCCATGGGTGAGCCGGGCCGGCAGGCCGTCGGGTGCGCGGGCCGCGTCGAAGACCACGATCGTGTCGGCTGCCGCGTCGCCGAGCATGTCGACCAGCATGTCGAGGAGCGCCAGCCGCGACTTCTCGAAGCCCCGCGGGCCGCGTTCGTCGCCGAACACGCCGGACGCATGCAGCAGGTTGTAGCCGTCGATGATCACTGTCATCTGATGACCGTCATCCGATCGAACGGCACGGTCGTGCCCACCCCGGCCACGGCCACCCCGGCGGCCGCTCAGCCACCGTCCAGTCGGTATTTCACCCGGCCCGCCACGATCGTCGCCACCGCCCTGCCCTGCAGCGTCCAGCCGTCGAACGGGGTGTTCACGCTCTTGGAACGGAACGACTCGGCGTCGACCCGCCAGGAGAGGTTGGGGTCGATCACCGTGATGTCGGCCGCGGCCCCGGGCCGGAGCGTGCCGCGGTCGACGCCGAGGATCCGCGCCGGCAGCGTGCTCATGCTCTCGATCATCCGCGGCCAGCCGATCCGCCCCGTGGCCACCAGCCGGGTGACCGTCAGGCCGACCGCCGTCTCCAGGCCGAGGATGCCGAAAGGGGCGCGGTCGAGCTCCAGCATCTTCTTCTCGGGCGCGTGGGGCGCGTGGTCGGTGGCGATGCAGTCGATGGTGCCGTCGACGATGCCCGCGATGATCCCCTCGACGTCAGCCGCCGTCCGCAGCGGCGGGCTCATCTTGGCGTTGGCATCGAAGCCGCGGAGGCTCTCGTCGGTGAGCGTGAAGTGGTGCGGGCAGGCCTCCGCGGTGACGTGGATGCCACGGGCCTTCGCGGCCCGGATGAGGTCGACCCCGCCGGCCGTCGACACGTGCATCACGTGCAGGCGGCCGCCGGTGGCCTCCGCCAGGGCGACGTCGCGGCCGATCATCACCTCCTCGGCCGCCGCCGGCATGCCGGTGAGCCCTAGCACCAGCGACACGAGCCCCTCGTGCATGACGCCGCCCCGCGACAGCTCGAGCACCTCTTCGTGGGCCAGGATCGGCTTGTCGAACATGCGGCAGTATTCGAACGCGCGGCGCATCAGCTCGGCGTCGTAGACCGGGGCGCCGTCGTCGCTGAAGGCCACCGCGCCGGCCTCGACGAGCCGCCCGATCTCGGCCAGCTCCTTCCCCTCGCGGTTGCGGCTGACGCAGCCCACGACGAAGACGTTGCAGGTGTCCGCGCGGGCCGCCTTCTGGTGGATGAACTCGACCGCGGCCTGCGTGTCGATCGGCGGCTCGGTGTTGGGGATGCAGGCAACGCTGGTGAAGCCACCCGCCAGAGCGGCGCGGGTGCCGGTCTCGATCGTCTCGTCCTCCTCGCGGCCCGGCTCGCGAAGGTGCACGTGCATGTCGAACAGGCCCGGGGCGACGACGAGCCCGGTGGCGTCGATCGTCTCGTCGGCAGACTCCCGGTGGCCGCCGATGGCGACGACGCGGCCGTCGCGCACCAGCACGTCGTCGACGCGGTCGATCCCCTGCGCGGGGTCGACGACGCGGCCGCCACGGACGAGCAGCGTGCCGCGGTGGGCGGCCTGGGGCGGCGTCGGCAGCGGGGTAGACAACGTCGTCATCAGCTGGTCCTCGCTGCGAGGCTGGGACGGGCGGCCTGGTCGCGCGGGCCGCAGGTCAGCCAGAGCACTGCCATCCGCACGGCGAGGCCGTTGGTGACCTGGTCGAGAATCAGCGACTGCCGACAGTCGGCCACGTCGGCCGTCATCTCCACGCCGCGGTTGATCGGCCCGGGCGCGAGGATGAGCAGGTCGCCCCGCGCCTTCTTCAGGCGGTCGCTGGTCATCGCGTAGAGGTGGGCGTACTCGCGCACCGAGGGGAAGGGCCGCATGTTCTGCCGCTCGAACTGGATGCGCAGCAGGTTGAGCACGTCGCACCGCGGCACGATCGCGTCGAGGTCGTGCGAGACCTCGACGCCGAGTTCCCGCCAGCGGTCGGAGACCAGCGTGGGCGGGCCGCAGAGGATCACCTTGGCACCGAGCTTCCGCAGCCCCCACACGTTCGAGCGGGCCGTGCGGCTGTGCGCGATGTCGCCGACAAGCCCCACCGTCACCCCCGTCAGGTCGCCGAGCCGCTCGCGGATCGAAAAGATGTCGAGGAGGCCCTGCGTGGGGTGCTCGTGCGGTCCGTCGCCGGCGTTGATGACGCCGCAGCGCAGGTGCTGTGCCAGCAGGTGCGGCGTTCCCGGCGTGCCGTGCCGCACGACCACGGCGTCGATGCCCATCGCCTCGAGGTTGCGGGCGGTGTCGATGAACGACTCCCCCTTGGAGAGGCTGCTGGTCGAGGCGGAGAAGTCGACGACGTCGGCCCCGAGCCGACGGGCGGCGAGCGAGAAACTCGTCCGCGTGCGGGTGGAGTTCTCGAAGAACAGGTTGACCACCGTGCAGCCGGTCAGCACGGCAAGCTTCCGCCGGCAACCCTCGGTCGCCTCCTTGAAGATCGCGGCCGTATCGAGCAGCAGACGGATTTCGTCAGCGGAAAGCCGCTCGAGGTCGAGCAGATGGCGGTGTGGCCAGGCCGCCGGCACGTGCTCTGTCTCAGTGGGAACGCGGGGCATGGGGGGCTTGGGAAGACCTGATTCCGGGCGTACGACCGTGTGGCGGCGAGGAGTGTAGCAGTTTTCGGCCGTCATGGTGGCCGCCAGCCGGCGGCACGTGATGGCGCATCGCTCTCGATGCTGGCCTTGCCGCGGAAGGCCGAGAATTTTTACGCTCCGCCCCGTGCGGCGGGATCCCTGCCGGTTGGATCGAGTGGTCCTGCGGGGTGAACGCACGGCCTCGGCGGTCGAGGCGGATTCGAGACGGCATGAAAACCATCACTGGCCCGGCCCGAGCCTGGTGTCTGGCGAGCGTCGCCGCGGCCTCCCTGTCGGCTGCCGGCGGTTGCAGTTCGGTGATCGGATCCGCGTATCTCCGCGACGCCTGGCTCGATGCCGTCGAGCACGCCGCTGAATCGGCGGCCGAGGCGGCGCCACCAGACCACGCTGGTGACCGGGGGCCGGTATCTGCCGAAATGGCCGCAGGCGAGATCGAGCCCGACGACGGGGCGCAGCAGTCTGCCGCGGGCGATCAACGCGGCCGCTATGCGACGCTCGACGACGCCATGGCCGACGCGGACCGACGGCTCGGGCCCGTGGGCGGCCTCACCCCGGCAGCCCGCCAGACGCTCACGGCGATGCTCGAGCCGATGCCGCCGCAAGACTGGGGCGTCGTCGTCACAGAATTTGCCGCGGCACTCGTCGCCGCGGGGCCGTCGCCGGCTGTCGAGCGACGGCCGGACGCGGCTGCCGAGCCGGCCCCGCCGTCGCTGCAGGAGCCGCAGGCGTCCGTCGTTCCGGTTCCGCCATCGCCCGTGGAGCATTCACCGGCTCCGAACGCGGCCGCCACCGAGGTCGCCGCTGCCGCGACCGGCCAGCCGCCGGCTGCTGCGGCGTCGGTGCCGGAGCAGCCGGTTCCGCCGGCCGCGTTGCCCGCTGCAACGCCGCCGACGCTGGCCGTGCAAAACGCCTGTTTCGCGACGCGGGTGCGGGCCTGGGGAGCGGTCGACCGGTTCGAGTCGGCCCGCTTCACACCGGGCCAGGAAGTGATCGTCTACTTCGAACTCGATCAGCTTGCGACGCGGGAGTCAGACGACGGCCACACGTCCCGGGTGGCCACCGTCCTGAAGCTCGTGGACGCGGATGGGCGGCGGCTGCACGAGTGGACGTTCGAGCCGCTCGAGGAGACCTGCCGAGCTCGGCGGCGTGACTATTTCGCCCGCTACGTGCTGACGCTCCCGGAGGGGGTGGCCGCCGGCCCCAGCCGGTTGGAGATCAGCGTGACCGACGCCGTCGCGGGATCCACCGCACAGGCGACGCTGCCGCTGGACATGCTGGCCCGCTGAGTGCGTCGCCACGGCTCGCTCGGCGGCGTGCCGGCCAAGCCGGCATCGGAGCGGATCCGCCGCCCTCGGGGCTCTGCCGCCGACGCACCGCGGCGCACGGGTATGCTGTCGGCCGAGGCACGGTACCGCGGGAGTCGGCCGGATGTCAGCGTTGCGGCAGTTCGTGATCGTGCTGCTCGGATGCCTGTCGGCCCTTGGCGGTGGCGTTGCCGCTGACCCGTTCCGGGGTGCCGATCCGGCCTGGACGCTGCTGCATGAGCCCGCAGTCGAACGTGACATGAGGCTCACCCCCGGAGAGAGCCGGCGGTTTCGCGATCTGCTCGACGAACTCGATGCCAGGTTCTTCCCGCTTCGCAACATGTCCCGCGACGAGTCGGCCCGACTGGCCGACGAGCTGATAATCGAGGCGCACCGCCGGCTGGCGGCCCTGCTGGCCGAGAAGAAGCTGCAGCGGTTCGCGGAGATCCACGCCAGGCAGGAAGGGCCAGCGGCGTTGCTGCGTGCCGGTCTGGCGAAGCGGATGGGATATACGTCGGGCCAGCGAGAGCAGCTCGAAAAAATAATCGCCGACACCCTCGCCGCCACACAGGAGCTCGAAAAACGGGCGGCCGATGGCGAGCCCCGCGAGCCGCTGGAAAAGGAGTTCGCCGCCCTCAAGCAGGCAGAACTGCGGCACGTCGTCGGCATCCTCAGCCCCTCGCAGCGGGCCGGCTGGCAGAGGGCGCTCGGTCGCGATTTCGACCTCACGCAGCTGGGGCGGGCCAGATTTAGGGCGCCGGAGCTGGTCGACTCGGGCGAGTGGCTGAATGCCGGGCCGCTCACGTTGGAATCACTGGCGGGAAAGGTCGTGGTGCTGCATTTCTACGCGTTCGGATGCATCAACTGCATTCGCAACTATCCGTCGTACCTCGCCTGGCAGGAAAAGTATCGAGACGCCGGCGTGGTCATCCTCGGCATCCACACGCCGGAGACGGATGGCGAGCGAGACACGTCGAGCGTCAAGGCGAAAGCCGATGAGGCCGGATTCAGATTCCCGGTCCTCGTGGACCGCACCAAGGCGAACTGGAACGCATGGGGAAACTCCATGTGGCCGTCCGTGTATCTGATCGACCGCCAGGGGTATCTCCGCAGGTTTTGGCCCGGCGAGCTGAAGTGGCAGGGCGCGACGGGCGATGCCTGGATCGAGGCCGGCATCGAGGAACTGCTGGCCGAGGCCTCCCCGCGGAAGGGCCAGGAGGAGTGACCAGCCGATCCTCGCGCCACGGTGACATTCCCCACCGATCGTTGGGTGCTGGGTCATCGGCTTCCCAGGCCATCACGCCTGCGGATCACGCCCGATCCGCAGAACCGCCGTCATGGGGCGACGAGTGCCCGTGCCGGCGCGGCCGCCGCGGCAGGCAGTCGCGCGGGAGGTGCTCCTGCATCGCCGGGCTGATTGGCGGCAGGATTCGCGGGCGGGATCGCCGCGGGGTTGGCGGGGGGCATCGCCGGCTGCGCGGCGGGGGCCGCGGGCTGCGGCAGGGCGGCCGCGGGCCGGTCCGGCGCGAGCTCGTCTGCGGCGTTGCCGTCGATCGCGGCGGGCGCGTCGGGCCCGGGCGGGAAGCTCTCCAGCTGCAGCAGGTCGGCGATCGCCACGGCGCCGTTCCAGCGGTCGGCCTGTGATTCCACGAACGCCAGCTCCGTTTCGGTGAGGATTCGCTGGGCCTGCAGCAGGCTGAGGAACGTCACCTCGCCGCGGGCGTAGAGCGTCTGCGTCAGCTGTACGGTCTCGCGGGCCTTCGGCAGGATGTAGGTCTCGTACCACTCCACGAGCCGCTGCGACGTGCGGTAGGCGGCGATCGTCTGCGCCGTCTTGGTGGCGAGATCGAGCTCGATCGTGCGGAGGTTCGCCCGCGAGCTGGCGATGTCGGCGCGGGCCGAGCGGATGTTGCCCTGGTTGCGGTCGAAGAGCGGAACGGCCAGCATCACCTGGACGAGCCCCTGATCCATCGCGGGGATGCCGACCTGCCGCTGGTAGCCGCTCAAGACGTTGATGTTGGGGATGGGCTGCACGACCGCCCGCTCGAGCGCCCACTGGGCCCGGGCCACGTCGGCCTCCTGGGCTCTGGGCAGCGCGTTCGCCCGCACCACCGCCTCCTGGAGCGTCTTCAGATCGAAGTTCGGCAGCTTGCGGAAGAGGTCGCCCTGCAGCTTGCCGATGTCGGCGCGGGGCAGGCCGATCGCCGTCGCCAGCTGCCGGCGGCCCGTTTCGATGAACACCGCCGCGTTGAGCAGCCGCACCTCCGCCCGGTCGCGTTCGATGCTCCAGAAGAGCACGTCGGCCTTGGTCCCCTCGCCCGCCTCCGCCAGCTGCGCGCCGATCTCGTAGGACCGTTTCGCGATGTCGAGCAGCAGCTGGTAGATCTCGACCCGCCGCTGGGAGACGAGCAGCGCGTAGAAGCCCTGCCGCACCTCCGTGAGCACGTCGAAGCGGGCGCGGATCAGGTCGTACTCCGCCTTTTGCACCTCCCGGAGGGCC
>JBIJCD010000489.1:0-2787 GCA_044344895.1 Pirellulales bacterium
GGGAGTGCCAGTGATCGGGCACGACGATGACGACCGCGTCGATGTCGCGCCGGTCGAGCACGCGGCGGAAATCGTCGTAGGCGTCGCAGGAGCCGCCGTTGCCGCTCCTTTTTTTGACGAGTTCCCGCGCCGGTTCGCGACCGTAGAAGTGGTCGGGCTCCTTGTAGCCCGTACTGCCCTGGTTGACGTCGCAGACGGCGGCGACGTCGCCGAGGTCGGCAGCGAGGAACCGCGTGAGCAGCCCCATTCCCTGGTTGCCCGTGCCGATGAAACCCACACAGACCCGCTCGCTCGGAGCGGCGGCGGCCCGGCCCGACCGCACCGCCACCGACGCGATCGAAGCTGCTACGGTTCGCTTGAAAAACGACCTGCGACTGTTCATCGAAAGGACACCCTTTGTGACCGCCGAGGTGACCGCTCCGGAGCCACAACCGGCACGCTCCCCACCGCAACAATGTATCCGGACCGACACGCCCGGCGGCAATGGGCACCACCCCCTTCCAGGCATATGGCTCCCAGGAAATGGTGACGCGGGCGACGTCGACTCCGCCCCCACACCGGCGAAAAGCAACCTTTTTTCCTTGGAGCCGAAAGCGTACTCCTTCGCCCGCCCATGACCTGGCTCATCCACCAAGGAGGCATCCTGATGATCAATCGCTTTGACCAGAACATCGGCGGCGGCCAGCGTGTCCGCCTGCCTGCGTCATTCCTCGCGGCGTTCGCGTTGCTGGCGGGCGTCGCGCAGGCCGCACCGCCGACGCTGAGCACCAATCCCGGCCGACACGCGATCTATCCGGCGAAGGGGCAAAGCGCCGAGCAGCAGAGGGCCGACGAGGCGGCCGCCTACGACTGGGCCTGCAAGCAGACCAGCTGGGATCCGTATCAGGCGAAGGCCGTGCTGGACCAACAGACCAACGTCGCGGCCGAGCAGGCGGGTGCCGCCCTCGGTGGCGCGGTGAAGGGCGGAGCGGGCGGCGCGATCATGGGTGTGGCGATCGGGGCCATCGCCGGTGACGCGGGCAAAGGCGCCGCAATCGGGGCGACCGCCGGCGGCATGACCGGCGGCATGCGGTCGCGGAGGGCCGTGAAGGCGGCGGGAGGGTCGGCCACTTCGGCCGCCACGGCCTACCAGCAGCAGTTCTCGCTCTGGGATCGCAACTTCATCGCCGCGCTGGAGGGGATGGGCTACTCGGTGCGTTGAGACGTGGCGAGTCATCCCCACGCGGCAGACAGCGGGTGTGTGGAAGTCAACGGAACCGTACTCACAACGAGCAAAGGAGTTGATGCATGAGATGTGAAACGACGAGGCTGATGCTGGTGGTCGTATCCACCACGATGGCATTCTGCAGCAATGCACGGGCGGCTGACGCCTGGCTGTGCTCCGTGCACTCGGCGGTCGCGGTCGACGAGGACGGCACGGTCGGTCCTCCTGACCTTGGCGATCGGGAGCGACCAACCTTCTTCCGGGTGGACGCCGAGAGGGGCGAACTCAAGCTCCTGGCTCCGGTGTCGCGCCGCGGCGAGGTGACGAAGATCGACCTCGTCCACGAGACTGACGGCACGTGGGTTTTTTCCGGCGTTGAACATGGCCGCGGACTGAACCTGATTATCGCCGCCGACGGCCGCCTGAGCCTGTCGGTCGTCGGTGATGGCGTGATCTGGTCGGTGTTCGGGCACGCTCTGCCGACGGGCGATTCGACCACGGACCTCGATGCCGTGGCGGACGCGGGCGACAAGGAAGCCGACGCACCCATCGCCGACTCGACGAAAGAGACAGAGCGTTAGAGCTGGTCATTCTCCAGCCTGTTGGGCTTCGCCGACGGGCCGCGGGCCCAGGTCAGCTTCAACGCTCGGGCGACAGCTCTCGCCAGGCATCCGCGTGGTGTGTCGGGCGTGCGGCCGCGGCCCACACGCCACGCGGTGCCAGTGGCGATGACTGGATGAGCTACGGCCTGGATCGTCGCTGCGTCGAAGAATTGCTGTACTTCATGGGTGGTGTTAGCATCGCGGCGGTGTGCGTCATCCGCGGCGTTTGCGATCTCCGTTGCCATGCCACCTCCACGTCACGCCATCGTGAGCATGCTGCCCTTGGACATCGTCGGGGGCGGTGAAGCGTTCACGCTCAGCACGCACGCCGCGGCACGGAGTGCGCAGCAGGATGCAGAGCTGTGGTGCGCCGTGCAGCCGGACACGGAAGCCGTGCCGCAGCCGCAGCGGATCAGCCGCCGATACAGGCGACTCTCTCTGCAGGACGGTATGGCGACCGTCCTCGGGGAAACGTCTCTCGAGGACCTGCTGCACCGCCTCGCCCGGCACGAGACCGTTGTCATTCACCAATACCTGTCGAGCCTGGCGACGGTGGACATGCTCTCCGCCGCGACGCCGTGGCAAAGGCACGTGCTCACGAGCCTCGGCTCCGAGCCGATGACAGCGACGTTCCGGAGCGTCTTCGAGCCACACTGCAACGTGTCCGTGGCCGAGATCTCCCGGTATGCGGCGGAGCGATCGCAGCGACGGGGCATCCCGGCCGCCGCAGTGTCGGCGGGCATCTGGCGGAGTGACATCCGCAATCCGTCGCCCAAGAAGCCCGGGGGCCGCCTGCGGGCGGTGAGCGTGGGTCGGCTCCTGCCGCACAAGTGCTTCGAGGTGGCGATCGAGGCTGTCGGCCGGGATCACGAGCTCACGATCGTCGGCCCGCCGTCGGGCGACACCGCCTACGAGCAGTTTCTCGCCGCGCGGATCGGCACGGCGGAAAACGTGCGGATGACGGGGTATGTCGATGTTCGG
>JBIJCD010000491.1:0-2777 GCA_044344895.1 Pirellulales bacterium
GCCACGGCCGTGACCGCGGACACGCTCCTCAAGGATGATTTCAGCTCCGCCGGCAGCAGCGGCCGGCGGGCGATTCGCGGCGATTGGAAGGTGGCACAGGGCGTCGCGTCCTGCACCCAGGACGACGAACTCTACAAGAAGCACAACAACCACGGCCCCATCATCTTCTACGACCTGCCTTTCGAGGACGCGACGGTCACGTTCGCATTCAAGGCGGAGAAGGCCAGGGCAGTGATCTTCACCGCCAACGGTGCCGACGGACATGTCTTCAGGGTGGCCTGGGGTGCCCGGGGATCGAACGTCAGGGCGTTTCCACCCGACGCGACGGAAAAATCCGTGTCCGTCGGCCAGAACGAAATGCCGCTGCCCGAGGGCGTCTGGGTTCCCGTGCGGGTGACACTCCAGGGCTCGAAAGCCACCGTGACGCTGGGGAACGGCGCGCCGCAGGTTTTCGAGCACGCGTCCTTTGCCCGGCCGAAGAAGACCATCAGCCTGGGCTTCAGCTTCGGCAGCCTGAGCGTGAAGGAACTCGCCGTCACCCCATGACAGATCAGCAGCTGCAAGCTGCCGGTGCTGCCACAGGCCGCGTCTCACTCGTGCTCGCCCGCCACGCGGGCCTCGCCGTCGGGGTCGATCTCCACGTGCAGCCTCATGGGATGGCAGCAGACCGGGCAGTCCTCGACGTAGTCCTGCCGAGTGCCGGCGGAGATGTCGACCGGCACGACGATCTCTTCTCCGCACGAGTCGCAGACGTACGTCGCCTCGACATCTGCGGCCGCCCTTCGGCGGCGCTTGCCTCGCTTCTTCGCCATGTGAGCCCGCTGCCGGCTAGTCGCGGCTCCGCATCTTGGAGAGCAGCCGCAGAATCTCGACGTAGAGCCAGACGAGCGTGACCATCAGGCCGAACGCGCCATACCACTCCAGCTCCTTCGGCGCACCGCGGTCGGCCGCCTGCTCGATGAAATCAAAGTCGAGCACCAGGTTGAGCGCCGCGATCACCACGACCACCAGGCTGAATCCGATCCCCAGCGGGCCGGCCTCGTGGATGAAGGGCACCGGAAATCCCAACAGCCCGCCGACGAGCGAGATCATGTAGACGACGCAGATGCCCACCGTCGCCGCCACGATGCCGAGCTTGAAGTTTTCGGTCGCCCGGACGAGCCCCGACTGGTAGGCCAGCAGCAGGCCTCCGAGCGTGCCGAACGTGCCGCCGACCGCCTGGATCACGATTCCGGGGTATTGGGTCTCCAGGCTGGCCGAGATGCCGCCGAGAAAGAGCCCCTCGGCCAACGCGTAGACCGGGGCGAGCGCCGGGGCCCAGCCGCGCCGGAAACAGATCACCAGCGCCGAGATCATGCCGACGATCGCCCCGCCGACCGCCCAGGGCATCGCGGCCGACGGATCGGCCTCGACGGCGGCGAACGTCTTCGACCAGGTGAAGCAGGCGGAGGCCATCGCCAGCAGGAGCAGGAACGCAGTTTTCTGGGCGGTGCCGCCGACGGTCATCGTCGCCACGGGCGACGCCTCGGCCGCCATATCCCGCCTCGAAACGCCGAAGTTCTCGAACGTCTTGTCGTTCAAAACCGGATTTGCGGTGCGCATGCGATCGACTCCAGACACGGGGGGACGTTCGGAACCGGCTCTGCTCGCATTCTACCGCCGGAGCCTCGAGCCGGCCGACCGCTGCCGCGGACTGACCAGAGTGCCCGCCGCGGCGCGTTGCCGACAGCCTGTTTGCGAGGCTACATTCAGGGACGGAAGGGCCGTCAGACGCCCTCGGACCGCCCGGGTGGCGGCGGGGCGAGGCGGGCACCAGCACAGCAACACGCGGGCGCATCAAATGGCGATCACCAGGAGAACCTTCGTCGAATCGGCCGTCTCGCTGGCGGCAGCGTCGATCGCCACCGCGCCCCGATCCCGCACGCTCGCCACGGAGCCCGCCGGCCGCCAGCCGGGTCCTGCGGAAAAACTCCGCGTGGCCGTGGTCGGGGTCAATGGCCGCGGCGGCTCCCACCTCTCGGCGTGGACGACTTCGCCGGACGCCGAGGTCGTCGCGATCTGCGACTGCGACCCCAACGTCGTCCCCAAGCGGATGCAGGAATTCTTCAAGAAGGCCGACCGCCAGCCCGATTTCGTGCAGGATTTCCGCCGGCTGCTCGAGCGTAAGGACGTCGACATCGTCTCGATCGCCACGCCCAACCACTGGCACGCGCTCATGGCCATCTGGGCGATGCAGGCCGGCAAGGACGTCTACGTGGAGAAGCCCTGCAGCTACACCGTGGAGGAGGGCCGCGTCGTCACGCAATGGGCCCGCAAGCTCGGCCGCATCTGCCAGATGGGTGCCCAGAGCCGCAGCATGCCCGGCATGCGGTCGACGATCGACTTCGTCAGGAGCGGCCAGATCGGCGACGTGAAGGTGGCGCACGCACTGTGCTACAAGCGGCGGCCGAGCATCGGCCTGGTCGACACGCCCGCGCCGCTGCCCGCCGGTCTCGACTTCGACCTGTGGGCCGGGCCGGCGCCGCTGGAGGTGCCGAAGCGGTCACGGCTGCACTACGACTGGCATTGGAACCACGTCACCGGCAACGGCGACCTCGGCAACCAAAACCCCCACGAGATCGACAAGGCCCGCTGGGGCCTCGGCAAGCAGTCGCTGCCACAGCGGGTCGTGAGCATGGGCGGCCGGCTCGGCTACCGCGACAACGGCGACACCGCCAACAGCCAGGTGACGATCTGCCAGTGGGACGACGCGCTGCTGATCTCCGAGGTTCGCGGCC
>JBIJCD010000490.1:0-2777 GCA_044344895.1 Pirellulales bacterium
TCCGCGGCCCGCGGCCGGCGAGGAGCCGGCGATCAGCATCCTCACCACCAGACCGCAGCCTATGATGGCCAACCTGGGCGACGCTTACCGCAGCATCCGCCTGGGCCCCGACCGCGACGCCTTCGATTTCGTGGAGGCTGCACTCGGGGAGCATCACGACCTGGCGTTTCGCGAGACGCCGCTGCGGGATGCGGTCTCCACGATCGCGGAGAAGGCTGACATCGGGATCGGGTTCGATCACGAGGCCTTCGACAACGCGGGGCTCGACATCGACGCGGCCACCGTGAGCGGGACGTTCAAGGGAGTGTCGCTGCGGTCGATCCTCCACGAGCTGCTCGGCGACATGGATCTCGGCATGGTGTTCCGCAACGAGCGGCTCGTCGTCACGACCGCCGACGATGCCGAACAGCACCTCGCCCGGTTCTTCTATCCGGTGCTGGCGGGCACCGACGTCGACGAACTCATCACGCTGATCGAGCGGACGGTCGCCCCCGACACCTGGGACACCGTCGGCGGCAGGGGGGCGATCGCAGCCCTGCCCGGCCAGATGGGCATGGGCGTGGTCGTCAGCCAAACGGATGCAGTGCACGACGAGATCGTCGGCCTGCTTCGCGGCCTCGACGCCGCCCTCTGGACGGCGGACGAGGTCGACGAAGGAGTCGAGCCGCGGTTCGTGCGGACCTACCCGGTGGCCGACCCCGTCCTGCGCGAAACGGCCGCCGAGCGGCTGGCCGACATCTGCAACCAATCCCTGCCGCGGGCCGCCGACCTGAAGGCAACGGTCGAAGTGATCGGCGAATCGGTCGTGGTCCGCTCGACGTCGCGGGCGTTCCAGGTGATGGCGGCCCAGGTGCTCGCCTCGCTGCAGGGCGTGGACGCCATCCTGATCGAAGGGGACGGCGACCGCCCGGAGGACGCCGCCGCGGATCCCGACGCCGCCCACGCCACCCGGTTTCGCGGCGCCCGCTGGCGGCCGTGAGGGCCTGGTTTTAGGGTGTATGCTTGTCTGCGGGGTTCTCGGCATCTTCCCCGCAGCCGGCCCAATCCGACCCGGAAGGCCTGCGGCACGACGGCCGGGCGCGAACGGACGGGCATGAGCGACAACCGCGAATTCATCGAGGAGTTTCTGGTCGAGTCGACCGAAAACCTCGATCAGCTCGACCGCGACTTGATCGCGCTGGAGGAACGGCCAGACGATCCCCAGCGGCTGGCGAGCATCTTCCGCACCGTCCACACGATCAAGGGCAACAGCGGCTTCTTCGGCTTTTCCAAGCTCGGGGCGTTGACGCACAGCGGCGAACACCTGCTCGGCCGGCTGCGGGACGGCAAGATCCGGCTGAATGACCGGGTCACGGGCACGCTCTACTCGATGATCGACGCGGTCCGCTCGATCCTCCATTCGATCGAATCGACCGGAGTCGAGGGGGAGCAGGACTTCCGGGAACTTGCCCAGACGCTCGCAGCCGTCGCCAGTGAGGACGCCATCGAGCCCGCGGCCGCCCCCGCACCGCCGCCGGCGGCCGAACGGCCTGCGGCAGAGGGAGTTCCGGCGGCCGACCCCCAGCCCCCGGCCACGCCAGCCGCTGCCGCCCCGGCCGAGACCTCCGCCACACCTCCGACCGCCACGTCTCCCGGTGCCGGCGAATCGAGAGACCCGCTGACGGCCGCCCAGCCCGCCCCCGCGGCCGCCCAGCGGCCGGCCGTCCCGGCGGAGCAGCCGGCCAAGCCCGCGCTCGCGGCGGCCGAGACCTCGATCCGGGTCGACGTGGGGCTGTTGGCCTCGATCCTGGATCTGGTCGGCGAGCTGGTGCTCGCCCGCAACGAGCTGCGGAGCATCGAGACCAGCGATCCGGCCCTCGAGGGCGTGATCCACCGCATCAATACCGTCACGAACCTGCTGCAGGAGACGGCGGTCAAGACGCGGATGCAGCCGATCGAGCACGTGTTCAGCAAGTTTCCCCGCACGGTCCGCGACCTCGCGGTCTCCTGCGGTCGCGAAGTGCAGCTGGTGATCGACGGCGCCGACACCGAACTCGATCGCACCCTGATCGAGAGCATCCGCGACCCGCTCACGCACCTCGTGCGGAACGCGGTGGACCACGGCATCGAGCCGCCCGAGGTGCGGGAGTCGCGGGGGAAGCCCCGGGCCGGCCGGCTCTCGCTGCGAGCCTTTCAGGAAAGCGGCCAGGTGACGATCGAGGTGCAGGACGACGGTGGCGGCATCCCGGTGGAGGCCGTCCGCGCCAAGGCCGTCGCCCGCGGGCTCGTCGATGCCGACAAGGCGGCCCAGCTGCCCGACGACCGCGTCCTGCAGTTCATCTTCGAGCCCGGCTTCTCCACGGCGGCCCAGGTGACGAGCGTGTCGGGCCGCGGCGTCGGCATGGACGTCGTGAAGACCAACATCGAGGCGATCGGAGGCACCGTCGACATAGCCAGCCGTCAGGGTCAGGGCACGACCGTGCGGGTACGGGTGCCGCTCACGCTCGCCATCATCCCGGCCCTCGTGGTCCGCTGTGCCGACGAGCGATTCGCCCTGCCGCAGGCGGCGGTGGGCGAGCTGCTGCCGCTCAATCGCGACGGCGGCCCGCGGATCGAGGGGCTCGACGCCGCCCACGTGATCCGCGTCCGTGGCAGGCTCGTGCCCGTCATCTTCCTCGATGAATTCCTGGGGCTGCGGCCCCGCACCGCCTGCCGCGACGACGGCACCGTCGTGCTCGTGCGGGTCGACGACCACGAGTTCGGCCTCGTCGTCGACTCCGCCCGCACCGGCATGACGT
>JBIJCD010000492.1:0-2775 GCA_044344895.1 Pirellulales bacterium
TGCCTTTGGAGTGGCAAAAGCCTCGTCGCGTAGTCCTGCGCGGCGTCGTATGATGGCTTCTCCGACAGCCCCCCGGAACCGTTCGCATGCGCCCTGCCGCCAGCACTTCCGCCAGCCTCGGCGATACCGTGCTCGTAGCCGACGTGGGCAACAGCCGGATCAAGCTGGCCGCCGTGACGGCCGCCGCGGGGCCCGGCATGCTGCCGGGCGTGGCGAAGCGGCAGGACCTCGACAGCCACTCGTTCCGGCCCGCCAATTTGGAAAACTGGCTAGCGCAGGTCGCGCCGACGTCGGCCGTGGTGCTCGTGGCCAGCGTGCATGCCGCCGCCGCCGCGCGGCTCGAGGCGGCGATCGCCGAGCTCTCCGCGACCAGGCACAGGCCGCTGCGGCAGCGGCGGATCGCGCACGACGACCTGCCCCTGGAGATCTCCGTCGCGGAGCCGCACAAGGTGGGCATCGACCGGCTCGCCGCCGCCGCTGCGGCCTCGGTCGTGAGGCGGCAGGGACGGGCGGCGATCGTCGTCGACTGCGGCACGGCCGCCACGGTCAATCTCGTGTCGACCACCGGGGCGTTTCTCGGCGGGGCGATCCTGCCGGGGCCGGCACTGATGGCGCGGGCGCTTGCCGAGGGCACGAGCAAGCTGCCCGAGGTGTCCGCGCTCGATCGCGACACGCCGCCGGCGATGCCCGGTCGCACGACGCACGAGGCGATCGCCGCCGGAATCGGCTGGGGCATCCGCGGCGCGATCGCGCGGCTCGTGGAGGAGGCCCGGGCAGCCGTGGGCCGCGACGCCGAACTGATCCTCACCGGCGGCTGGCGGGGCGCGGTGCGGGACGCCCTGCCCGGGGCCGTGGAAATGCCCGATCTCGTGCTCGCCGGCATCGCCCTGGCCGCCGAGCGGGCTTGCAATCGCTGACGCGCGGCGGCCGCAGGCGGTCTCGAGTCAGAGGCGATCGTGGCCCGTTGGGCAGGCGTGCCGCTCCGGTTAGACTGAGTCGTCCCCTTTCGCCCCTGGAACTTCACGTGAACGCCGCCCGGACCGAGTCTGAACGAGTGCCCGGACGCGCCGCCCGCGGGTCGGAATCGGCCCGCGCCCGCGCGCTCGCCGCCGCCCGGGTGGCCGACGAGACCCGCGGTACCGACGTGCACGTGCTCGACCTGCGGGAGGTCACCGACGTGTTCGACTACTTCGTCGTCGCCACGGGTGCGAGCCGCCGGCAGCTGCACGCCATGGCCGACGAGATCGAGCAGGTGATGAAGAAGGAGATGCACGACTCGCGGCGGGGCATGGAGGGCTACGAGGAGGGCCGCTGGATCGTGATCGACTACGGCGACGTGGTCGTGCACCTCTTCGACGCCGAATCCCGTGCCTACTGGGATATCGAGCAGCTCTGGAGCGATTCCAAGCAGGTGCCCGTGCCGGTCGGCGCCGCGGCTGCCGGAGCGAACCGGTGACGGCGGCGGGCGGCGACCGCGGTCGCGACCATGCCGGCGGAGCCGGCGGCCCCGGTGTGAATTTTCGCGGCGAGCTGCGGCGGATGTTTCGCGACGCGCTCTCGCGGCTCGCGGCCGACGGCGTCGTGGCCATCCCGCCGGAAGAATTGCCCGCGCTCTGCGACCAGGTCCGCGAGACGGCCGACCCGAAGTTCGGCGACTATTCCGGCACCATGGCGATGGCCCTGGCCAAGCGGGCCGGCAAGAAGCCGCGGGACGTGGCCGTCGCGATCATCGAACGGCTGGACGTGGGCGAACTTTTCGAGAAGCCGACCGAGCCCGTCGGTCCGGGGTTCATCAACCTCCGCGTCCGGGACGACGCGCTGGCCCGGGCCGTCGTCGCGGCCGTGCACGATCCGCGGCTCGGCGTGCCGCGGGTGCCGCAGCCGGAGAAGATCGTCATCGACTACAGCTCGCCGAACGTCGCCAAGCCGATGCACGTGGGGCACATCCGCTCGACCGTCATCGGCGACGCGCTCTCCAAGATCCTGCGGTTCCGCGGCCACGACGTCATCACCGACAACCACCTCGGCGACTGGGGCACGCAGTTCGGGATGATCCTCTGGGGCTGGAAGCGGTTCGGCGACGAGGCCGCCTTCGCCGCCGACCCGACCGCCGAACTGGGCCGGATCTACCGCACCGTCCGCAAGCTCGCCGACGCCAAGCCGGAGGAGCTCGCGGCCGACCCTGCCATCGCCGGACTGGCGGCGCAGTATCCCGACGCCGGCCGGGAGGTTTTGCTCGAAACGGCGAAGCTCCACGAGGGCGACGTCGAAAACCGCGGCCTCTGGGAGCGGTTCATGCCGGCCTGCCTGGCCGACATCGAGAAGCTCTACGGCCGGCTCGACGTCGGCTTCGACCACGCTCTCGGCGAGAGCTTTTTCCAGCCGTTTCTGGGCGGGGTCGTCGAGGATCTTTGCGCGAAGGGGCTGGCCCGTGAGAGCCGCGGGGCGATCGGCGTGTTTCTCGACGGCGACGACAAGCCGCCGTTCCTCGTCCGCAAGGCCGACGGTGCCTTCCTCTACGCCACCACCGACCTGGCGACGATCCGCTGGCGGCTCGACCACTGGAAGCCCGACCGGATCCTCTACGTCGTCGACCACCGGCAGGGGCAGCACTTCGACCAGCTCTTCCGGACCGCGCGGCTGTGGGGCATCGCCGACGTCGAGCTCGTCCACGTCGCCTTCGGCACGGTGCTCGGCGACGACGGCAAGCCGTTCAAGACGCGGGCTGGCGACACCGTCGGCCTCGAATCGCTGCTCGACGAGGGGGTCGAGCGG
>JBIJCD010000493.1:0-2767 GCA_044344895.1 Pirellulales bacterium
GCCGCAGGCCCTGATCGACAAGTACACCGCGCGGCTGGCCGGCCGGGCCTCTCCTGCGGTGGCAATCACCTGCGCGATGATCGAGCAGATGGACGCCGGTATCGGCCGGCTGCTCGCCGCCGTCGACGAGGCGGGCGTTCGCGACCGGACGCTCGTCATCGTCACGAGCGACAACGGGGCGAACCTCGTCTGGTCGGGCATCGCGGGGCAGAGCGCCGAGCGGTTCCACGGGCCGTTTCGCGGCAGCAAGGGGGACATGCTCGAGCAGGGCATCCGCGTGCCGGGAATCGTCTCCTGGCCGGGGCGGATTCCGGCCGGCCGGGTGATCGACACCCCAGTCCACGGCTGCGACTGGCTGCCGACCATGCTCGCCGCGGCCGGCATCGGGCCGATCGCCAATGCCAAGCCGCTCGACGGCGCAAACCTGCTGCCGCTGCTCACGGGCGGGCCTCCGGGCGATCTCGCCGAGCGGCCGCTCTTCTTCCAGCGGACGCGGTACACCCCTGTGGCCCACAGCAACGCGGCGGTGCGGCAGGGCCGCTGGAAGCTGTTCTGGCCGCCGATTCCCACGACGGTGGTGAAGGACGGCACCCGCGACAACTTTTCGTATCACCGCGGACTCACGCACGCCCACTGGGAGATGCCGCTGGACGCCGAATTGCCGGACTACGCCGGCGCCGTGCCGGAGCCGCCGCAGCTCTACGATCTCGCGGCCGATCCCGGCGAGCAGCGGAATCTCGCCGGCGTTCATCCCGACGTGGTCGGCCGGCTCACCGCCGCGTACGACGACTGGTTCGCCGAGGTCTTCGCCGACTGGCGCGAGGCCCGGGCCCGGATCGTGGCCCACGATCGCGAGTATTGGCGGCACCGCAGCCCGCCCGATCCGCGGCAGCTCTTCGCGGAGGAGTGGCCGTGGGACGCCGTCAAGGGCGTCGACCCCACGACCGCCGACCCGCTCCGCGTGTTCAAGGGGTTCTGGTCGACGGCAAAATGAACGCCGCCGCGGTGCGCTGTATCATCGATGCCGCTGCCACCCGCCGCCGCAAAACACCTCGACACACCCGCCCCCTAAGCCCCGGTCCATGACCGCATACACGAGCGTCGCCGCCGCGCAGCAGGATGACCTGCAACGCACGCCGGCCGACCTCATCGGTGCGTACGAGCAGGGGGCCGCCGCGCTGCGTGCCGCCGTGACGGGATTGACCGCCGAACAGCTCCGAGCCCGTCCCGTACCCGGCCGGTGGAGCATGCTCGAACTCGTCTGCCACGTGGCGGACTGCGAGCAGTTCTTCGCCGACAGGATGAAGCGGACGGCCGCGATGGACCGGCCGCTCCTGATCGGTGCCGACGGCTTCCGCTACTCCGACGCCTTGCGGTATCACGGCCACGACGTGGAGGAGGAGATCCTGCTCGTCGAGATCACGCGACGGCAGATGGCCCGCGTCCTGCGGCTGCTGCCGGCCGAGGCGTGGCAACGCACGGCGGTCCACTCGGAGACGGGCCTCGTCACGCTCCGTCAACTGCTGCTCCACGCCAACAACCACCTCGACCACCACCTCGCCTTCGCGGCCGCGAAGCGGAAGTCGCTTGGCGCGTCGCCCACGTCGAGGTGACTCCGACCATGCCCGCACTGCTCCACGTCGTCGACGCCTTCACCGATACCCCGTTTCGCGGCAATCCGGCGGCGGTGTGCCTGCTCGCACAGCCCGCCGACGAGCGCTGGATGAAGGACGTCGCCCGGGAGATGAACCTCTCGGAGACGGCGTTCGTCCATCCGCTCGAGCACGGCTTCTCGCTGCGGTGGCTGACGCCGGCGGTCGAGGTGAAGCTCTGTGGCCACGCCACGCTCGCGACCGCCTTCACGCTCTGGCACACCGGGGCGGTGCGGCCGGGTGACCCGATCCGATTTCACACCAAGAGCGGCTGGCTCGTTTGCCGTCGCGACGGCGACTGGATCGAGATGGATTTTCCCGCGGTGGTCTCCCGGCCGTGCCCGCTGCCGCCGGGGCTCGCCGAATCTCTCGGCTGCCGGCTCGTCACCTGTGGATCGAACGGCATGGATTATCTCGTCGAGGTCCCGGATGAAACGACGCTGCGATCGCTGGCTCCGAACCACACGCTGCTTGGCACGCTGCCGGTGCGGGGCGTGATCGCCACGGCGGCCAGCGACGAGCCGGCGTTCGATTTCGTGTCGCGGTTCTTCGCCCCGGCGGCCGGCGTGAACGAGGATCCGGTCACGGGCTCGGCGCACTGTGCCCTCGGCCCTTACTGGCAGGTGAAGCTCGGCAAGGACGAGTTCACCGCGTTCCAGGCGAGCGACCGCGGGGGCGTCGTGCGGCTGTGCGTGCAGGGCGACCGGGTGCTGCTGAGGGGCCAGGCCGTCCTCGTCTCGCGGGTCGAGCTCTTCGCCTGACGTGGCTTCGCGGCCGCAGGCGAATCATCGTCGTCGGCGGCCGCCGACGACGACGACGGCTTCCGCGGAACTGCCTTGCGCGGCTGCTGCCATGGCAGCCATCATGCTCATGTCGGCGAAGGCGGCCGACCGTGGGTTGACTGTGGCCGGCACGGGGACCGGGACGTCGTGTTGCTCCACGGGCACGGCAGCCACCTCGGTATCGTTTGCCAGTGAGTACGTGCCGAAGGTTTCCTGCGCGAACGGGTCGGATAGATCCACTCCACGGGCGTTGAACAGCGGCAGCACCGCTCCATCGCCACCGTATTCCACGGCGTCGTACCATCCGCCGCTCCACTCGTCACCCGACCCGCA
>JBIJCD010000085.1:0-10593 GCA_044344895.1 Pirellulales bacterium
CTTGGCGGCCGCTGCCGGCGCAGCTGCCGGCGCCGGAGCAGGCGTCGCCGGCTTGGCCGCTGCAGCGGGTGCCGCGGCCGGAGCCGGGGCAGCCGCAGCGGGCTTCGCGGCGGCTGGAGCCGGAGCCGGAGCTGCAGCTGGAGCGGCCGCGGGCTGCACGGCGTCGTGCACCAGTGAGATCCGAAACTTGCCCAGGGCATGCGTGCCGTCGGCATACTGCTGGTCAATCGTGATGGCCAGCGGCGCACCGGCCGGGAGCTTCTGGTCCGGGGCGATGTCGAACGTCGCCGCGTGCTCCTTGCCCGTGCCGCCGGCGACCGCCCAGCCGGAGTCGGGATTGTCGTCGAGCGCTCCGGCGATGCCGTAGTTGGCCTGCTCGAAGTCGGCCTTCGCTCCGGAGAACTTCACCGCCGTCGGCGTCTCCATGGAGCCGGGTGCGCCGAAGAGCACCGCGAACTTGCTGACCACGAAATTGCCGCCGCCGGAGCGGCCCGGCCCCTGGCCCGGCAGGCTGGGATCGGCGAGCACTTCCAGCTTGATCGCCTTGGCGTCGACACCGGCGGGGATCGCCGTCTTGAGGGTGTAGGTGTCCTTGGCGAGCTTCCCCGTGACGCTGACGGTGCCGTCGGCCGCGATGGCCGCCGTGGCGCCGGCCATGCTCTTGAACTCCGTGGGCACGACGGCCGTCGTCTTCTTGACGATCGTGGGCGGGGGCGATGCCGGCGCCGGTGGAGGGGGCGGCGGCGGCAGCAGCTTCGCGGCGGGTGTGGGCACGATCTTCCCGCCGCCGTGCGTGCCGATGAACAGCGTCTTGCCGTCCGGCGCGAACGTCACGCACCAGACACTCGACTTCGCAGTCTCGGGACCCTGCTGCTCGCCCTTGGCGTTGACGTCCCAGAGCTTCACCGCGCCGTCGAGGCTGCCCGTGGCCAGCCGCGTGCCGTCGGGAGAGAAGCCGGCACTGGTCACCCAGTCCTTGTGGCCGGCGAGCGTGGCGAACTCCTTCGAGTCCGACGTGTTCCAGAGCTTGATGGTGCGGTCGGCGCCGGCCGTCGCCAGCTTCGAGCCGTCGGGGGAGTAGGCGACGGTCCAGAGCGAGTCGCCGTGTCCCTCGAGTTTGCCCTTCTCGTTGCCGGTGGCGGCATCCCACAGCTTCACGAGCTTGTCGCCACCGCCGGTCGCGATGGTCCCGCCATCGGGCGAGAAGGCGACCGCGGTGACCGGGCCCGCATGGGCCGTGACCGTCTTGATCTCCTTGCCGTCGGCGGTGTTCCAGAGCACGACCGTGCCGTCCTCGCCGGCCGTCGCGAGCTTCGTGCCGTCGGGAGAGATGTCGAGCGAACGCACCCAGCCCTTGTGCTTCTTGAGGTCGGCCTTGAGCGTCCGCGCGGGCAGGTCCCAGAGCTTGACGAGGCCGTCGTAGCCGGCGGTGGCGGCGAGCTTGCCGTCCTTCGAAACCTTCACCGCCCAGACGGCGGTGGGATGCCCGGCGAGGTCGCCGACCCGCGCGCCGTCGGCTTTCCAGACGACCACGTCGCCGGGACGGTAGAGCAGGCTCTCGCCACCTGCGGTGACGACCGTCGCGCCGTCGCGGGTGTAGTCGGCGGCGATCACCCAGCGGGGGAAGGCCGACAGGTTCGCGGCCGGCGCGGGAGCCGGTGGAGTCGCGGGCTTGGCCGCGGCCGGAGCCGGCGCAGCTGCAGCCGCGGGTGGCTTGGCGGCCGGCGGTGCGGCCGCGGGAGCGGGAGCAGCCGGCTTCGCTGCCGGAGCGGCCGCCGGTGGCGTCGCGGGAGCGGCCGCTGCGGGGGCCGCCGGAGCGGCCGGCTTCGCCGCTGGTGCCGCAGCCGCCGGTGCGGCCGGCTTGGCGGGCGGGTCGGCCGCGGGCACCGCGGTCGACAGGAATGGCAGCAGCATGACGGCGATGGCAGGGGCGAAGCGTCGCATCGAAAGGTCTCCCGGGGTGCCCGATCGTGAACCGGCGCAGCGTGGATCGACGCAGCGGCTGCCCGCCGCGGGCGGCGATGGCTGGCCGGAACGGAGACGAGTATAGTTCCGCTCGATTGCCCGGTTCCAATGGCCCAGTTCCCGTGGCCCCGCCAGGAGGAATCCCCACATCATGGCCGCAGCCCTCAGCAGCAAGTCCAAGGCCGCCGGACGGCGGGCGGTCCTCGTCGCCAACGGCGACCTGCGCGAGGAGGCCAACCGCGTCTGCTGGCCGGCCCAGCAGGCCATGGAGCAGGCGCTGGCCAGGGCGTTCGCCGCCTCCGGCTGGAAGCTCGAGCGCGGCCATGCTCCGTCCAAGGCCCGCGGCCATGGATTCATCGCCAGCGCCAAGGAGGGCCTCGACGTCTTCTCGCGGATCGACCCCGACCTTCCGCTCGTCGTGGCCGAGGCGGTGTGGCAGTACTCCAATCACGTTTTGCCCGGGCTCACCACCCACTCCGGGCCGATCCTCACCGTCGCCAACTGGTCGGGCCAGTGGCCGGGCCTGGTCGGCATGCTCAACCTCAACGGCTCGCTCACGAAGGCGGGCGTCCGTTACTCCACGCTCTGGGCCGACGACTTCGCCAGCCCCAGCTTCCGCCGCCACCTCCAGGCCTGGCTCGACAGCGAGCGGGTGCACCACGACACCAGCCACGTCGTGCCGCTGGAGCGGGTGTCGATCCCGCGGAAGCTCGCCCAGGTCGCCGAAACCATCGCTGCCGACCTCCGCCGCGAGAAGGCGCTCATGGGAGTGTTCGACGAGGGATGCATGGGCATGTTCAACGCCATCATCCCCGACCACCTGCTCCACGCCACGGGCGTCTTCAAGGAGCGGCTCAGCCAAAGTGCGCTCTACTACGAGACCACGCAGGTCAGCGACGCCGAGGCCCGCGAGGTCTTGCGCTGGCTGGAGAAGGCGGGCATGCGGTTCCACTTCGGCAAGGACGACTCCCGCGACCTGACCCGGGCCCAGGTGCTCCAGCAGTGCAAGATGTACGTCGCCACGCTCCGCCTCGCGGACCGGTTCGGCTGCGACTGCGTCGGCATCCAGTACCAGCAGGGCCTCAAGGACCTGCTGCCAGCCAGCGATCTCGTGGAGGGCATGCTCAACGACTCGAAGCGGCCGCCGGTGACGGCCGCCGGCTCGTCGAAGCCGCTCTTCAAGGGGCGGCCGCTCGTGCACTTCAACGAGGTCGACGAGTGCGCCGGGCTCGACGGCCTGCTCACGCAAGCCGTGCACGAGGCGCTCGGCGAGCCGGTTGAGAACACGCTCCACGACATCCGCTGGGGCGACTGGGACCAGTCGCGGACGACCGACCAGTGGGTGTGGGTGTTCGAGATCTCCGGGGCCGCGCCGCCGGCCCACTTCGTCGGCGGCTGGAAGGGTGCGGAGGGACACCGGCAGCCGCCGATGTATTTCCGGCTCGGCGGCAGCACGCTGGCGGGCGTGAGCAAGCCGGGCGAGATCGTCTGGAGCAGGATCTGGGTCGACAACGTCGACGGCCGTGAAAAGCTCTGCATGGACATCGGCCGGGCCCAGGTCGTGAAGCTGCCGGAGGAGGAGACCCGTCGCCGCCTCGAATCGACGACGAAGCAGTGGCCGATCATGCACGCGGTCACCTACGGCGTGTCGCGGGACCAGATGATGGCGCGGCACAAGGCCAACCATATCCAAGTGGCCTACGCGAAGGACGCCGCCGGCGCCGACCGGGCCGCGCTCACGAAGGCCGCCGCCGCGCGGGCGCTGGGCATCGAGGTGAGCTTCTGCGGCACCCGCGGACACGGCGTGTCGCCGAGCGTCCGCTGGGATGCCTGACGCACGCTCGTATTTCGTGGACGCGTGCCCAGCGGCTTTCGGGCACGCCAACGGGCCGCCTTTCATGGGGTCGGTTGTCGCCCCCCTCGCCAGGGCCTACTCTAGTGTTTTCGCGGGGGTGCTGTGGCCGCACGCCAGTGCATGGACTCGCCTGCCAAAACAGCCCTGGAGACACGTCGGTGGCAGCCTCTCGAGCCGAAGTCCTTTGGTATTTTTCGATACCCAGCGGAACCTGCGGCCCGCTGACGCTCGCGGCACTCCGTGAGATGGCCCGAAAGAATCACCTGCGACCCGACAGCCTCGTCTGGAACAATGCCGATTTCACCCGCGTGCGGGCTGACTCGTTGCCGTTCCTGTTTCACGGCTCCTCCGCCGAAGGTTCTGCCACGGCCAGTCCGGGGTCGCCAGTGATCGGTGGTCGGGTCGATCCGTCCCTGGCCGACACCACCGCCGCAGGCCGCGGGGATGCCGCCCGAGTTCGCTGGCCCGAACGAGTCGATGGCCGCCGTGCCGGCGCAGTGCCCGGCCCGGCATCGCCGCGACCACGGGACGTGCGCCTGCCGCCGCCAGGCGATCTCTTTCCATCCAAAGATCGGCAGCTCGTCGAGGGCTGTCTCGCCGGTCGACCGGAGGCATGGGACCTGTTCGTGACGCGATTTGCGGGCCTGATGGCCCACGTGATCGAACGCACGACCAAACAGCTGACAATCCAGCTTCCGTCCGATGCGCGCGAAGAACTTCTGGCCGCGGCGATCGTCGAAATCATGCGGCAGGATGCCGCGGTCCTCAGGGCATTTCGCGGCAAGTCGTCCCTGGCCACCTTTCTGACGGTCGTGTTGCGTCGCGTGGTGGTGCAGGAACTGGAAAAACAGGGGATCGTCCGCATCGCAGGCAACGGAAACGCCGGTGGTGCGATCGAGCCACAGCCGTCTGGCACCACACGACGCGACACGGCCTCGTCGCCGAAGGAGGTCGCCCAAAGATCCAGATCGACGCGGCCGGAATACGTTCAGTGGGTCGCCGTGTCAGTGGCGGCTCTGTGCCTGGGATTATTCCATCACCTGGCTGCCGGACACCATGGCGGTCACCGCTTCGCTTCAGTTTCGGGAACGGTGCGCTACAAAGATGGATCACCTCTGCCGGTGCAGGCGATCAAGCTGAGATTCTACCCGCTGGCGCGGCCGGCCCGGGCCACCACGAAGCCCCCTCTCGCCCATGCTACGGTCAATGGCCCGACCGGAGCCTTCACGCAGGCGACCTCGCTCCACGACGGTGACGGCGTCGCGCTCGGCCTGTGCCGGGTGACGGTGCACGATCCCGGCGGGGGTGGACTTCCGCCGACCGTGATCGACGATCGATATCAATTCGAACGCTCCACTCCGCTGATCGTCGACACCCGCCAACAACGACTCACCATCACGCTCGACCGCCCGAACGTGGAGCCGCAGAGTGCGGCGATCACCGATGCGGCGACGACCAGGTGAGCGCCGCCGGCCAAACGGCCGCCCAGACCACGCCCCCCGTACCGCTGCCCTCCTCCTTCAACGCCGTGGCCATCGCCGCTCGGGAAGATGCCTCGTCGATCGCATCGCTGCCGAGAGACGAAGTGACCGTACCATCGGCCCAACGCACGGCGCCGACGGTTTCATACAACACGAAAATGATGACCGTCACGTCTTCGCACCGTCCGGTGGCGGGCTGAATGATCCGCTCCTTGTAGAGCATCTCCACGTTTCCGGAATCTCCGGGCTTCTCGGCGTCGGGTGATCCAAGCAAGGCCTCCACGTCGGCCTTCGGCACACCGCGAAACACCTTCTGCGCAAACTCCTGTCGGGTCAGCGGATCCCGCTCTTCCTCGTCTGCGCCGCACGGGACTGCGAACCCCGCAGCCAACACCGCCGCCGCCACGATCAACCGCCGCATTTCCTTGTTCATGGAAAACCCCTTATCTCGTATCGAATCGCACGTCGGATCATTCCGGCTGCTGGCTGATCTCGTAGCCGGCCCGTGAACCCAGCCGCCGAAAGACCTCAAAATCGATGGTCTCCGCGACGAACGTGACCGAGCCTCCCACCATCGCGACATACGCGCCTCCCGGGTGTCGGCTCTTGATGCCCGAAGCCTCATCCCAATTGTTGACGGGACGGCTGGCGCTGGGCCAGTCACTCTTGGGCACGAAACTGTTGACGGGGATGTTGGTGGCGACGATGGGGAAATGGCCGGTGTACGCGCCGTTGTGCATCGATTCTTGAGGCAGTGTTTCCCCAAGGAGGATCGTCTTTGTGGTGCCATCCTGGACACTGGCCAGACGCACGGTCTGCCGTGAGACGGAAAACATGCCCGAAGGCTTTCCATCGACACCGCGATCGGATCCCGAGCAACATGATGCATTCGTGGAATCAGGGAAAGTCGGGGCACAAAACGCGCACTTCCCCCAGATTGGATTGTTGCCCACGGATCCCGCGTACCACAGGCCGAGCATCGTGGCTGCGGTGGGCCCCGCGAACAGGTTGCAGCGAAAACGACACACTGGCGAGTCGATCGTGTCACTGGGGCACGCGACGCCGTCGAGAGGCAGCGCGACCAACGGCGCGTTCGTGGTGCTTCCGGTGCCCTCGTCGAAGCGGAACTGATCGTAAATGGGCTGCTTTTCCAGATACGGCAGGATCGCCGCAAACCACGTATCTGGTGTGCGCAAATTCCAAAGGCTCGGCGGCACGGGCGTACTCGGATTGAGGCTGCCGTGACCGGCGGGGAGCGAACCCTTGCCGCCCTCGTAGTTTTGCAGGGCCGTGCCGAATTGCTTGAGCTGGTTGGCGCACGTGGTTCTCCGGCTGGCCTCTCGGGCCGACTGCACGCCCGTCAGCATCAAAGAAACCAGTACCGTGAGGATGGCTGTGACGACGAGCAGTTCGACGAGCGAGAATCCCGACGGGCGTCGGTCTTCGTGCACCGACCCATGGCATCCGCGGCGACGATCCCCGACCGACCACAGACGGGGTCCATCCGCCGTGCCGACATCCTGGAAGGCTGCCAGGGCCTCACATCGCAGTGCGACAACCATTGTTCCGTCCTCCGCTCCCGTGCCCCGACGCGGGTGATCCAGCCGACGGGCGCCTCGACGCTTTTAGTCCCGGGCCGCCGGCGAAAACTAACCCTTCTGGCGAGGGGAGTCAATCCGCGACGGCGGCCGGGCAGGGGGCGCGAGCCGGCAAGCACCGTGCGGGCTTCGCTCACACCCTCACGCACTTGCAAGCATCGGCTCAGCGACTGTCCTCACGACCCTGCGCAGGGTCGGAGCCCGGGGAGCACGAACGCGCGGCACGACTGCGAGATCGGCGGCATGGTCGTTTCGTCACCGCACCCAGATCGCCTTGCCCGTCCCGCCCCGGGGAAGTGTCCGCGGATAGTCGGGATTCGGCCGCTGCTCGACGACCTCCACGACCCGCTCGATCGGCAGCTCGCGGCCCGCGGCATCGCGGACGCCGGTGATCTCGAGCCCGCGGATCGTGCAGTCGCGGTCGGGCGAGAAGATCTCCGTCCAGGTGGCGGGATCGGCGGGCGTGCGCTTGTAGGTCTGCGACTTGGGGCCGAGCTTCACGAGCCGCCAGTCGGCCGCCGGTGCGAACTGCACGGCCACCCCGTCGATCGCGAGGCCGTCGGTGTCGGCGTGCACCTCGATCGTGCCGGGCCGGTTGAACACGAGCCCCTCGAGCCGGATGTTCGCGAGCCTGCCCACCGACTCGCTTGAGTCGACGTCGCGGCCGAGCTCCAGGTTGGGCTGGTCGTAGAACTTGTATTCCTGGATGTCGGTGATCCGCCGCAGCGTGACGTCGGAGATCGGGCAGTCGAGCAGCGTGCCGTCGGCGAACCGCTTCACGCCGGGCAGCAGCCGGATGGCGATGTTGTGGGCGTCCTTCCCCTCGGCCGCGCCGGTCACGTCCTCGACCAGCACGTCGTGGATCGGGCCGTAGCTCGGCGCATAGTTCTTCCAATCCCAGGCGGTGAATGCCACCGGGTCGTCCTGTGAGTCGCCGCTCACGCGGCGGATCATGCCGTCGCTCGCGGGGCCGCTCACGTGCACGCCGTCGCGGCCGTGGCGGTCGAGCGACAGCCCCGCGACGACGAAGTCGCGGACGTTCCCCAGGTGCACCGCGAACGGCAGGCTCTGCCGCACGGTGACGTTCTGCACGGCGACGTCGCGGACGTTGTGCAGCAGGATCACGCCGTGCGTGCCGTGAACCGGGTCGGCCTGCGCCGACGCACCCCGCCGGTTGCCGTTGGCCTCGCCCCGCGCCGTCGCCAGCGTCGTCCAGATGCCCCCCTCGATCTCGATGTGATGATCGGGCTTCGTCCCCGCCGGCACCGGCCGGTCGGAAAACCCGACGAGCCCGGCGTTGCGGACCATGCAGGTGTTCGTGCCGGGCACGAGCCGGATCTCGGCCTGTGGATCGGCGGTGAGCTTCGAGAACGACTGCATCACGAGCGGCCCGTCGATGTAGTAGGGCCGGTCGCGGGCCGGGATGTGCAGCAGGCCGTCGCGGTCGAGCGCAGCCTGCATCGCATCCGTCCAGATCTCCGCCGTGACGGACCGGGTTTCCATGCCGCCGGCTCCGTCGGGCCACCGTTCGGACCAGCTGCCGGTGCGGACCTTGCCGCGATGGTCGTCGAGGGAGGGCGGCCGCCACTCGGCCGGCCGTGGCTTCTCGACCCGCAGCGGATGCGGATCGGCCAGCGTCGTCATCTCCCGCTCCAGTCGCGCCATGAGCTGCGCAACCGTGTCCGCGTGCTCGGGGCGGCCCGCGAGATCGACCAGCTCGTGCGGATCGGCGGCGAGGTCGAAGAGCTGCGTCTTGTCGACGAGCGGATAGCGGATGAGCTTCCAGCGGTCATCGCGGATCGCCCGCATGCAGTCGCGGTAGGCGGTGACGAGCACGTCGCGGACGCCGGCCGCTTTTCCCTCGACGACGGGCCGCAGCGACCGGCCTTCGACACCGACGGGAGTCTGCCCGCCGGCGTAGTCGACGAGCGTCGGAAAGAGATCCATCAGATAGACGAGCGCGTCGCTGCGGCCCGCCGGGATGCCCGGCCCGGCGATCACCAGCGGCACGTGCATGCCGCCGAACTCGTAGAGGTTCTGCTTGCCAAACAGGCCGTGCTCGCCCATGGAGAGGCCGTTGTCGCCGCTGAAGACGACGATCGTGTTCTCCAGCTGGCCGGAGGCCTCGAGGGCGGCGATGATCCGGCCGACATGGTGATCGAGACCGGTGATGCAGGCGTAGTAGTCGGCCAGCTGCCGGCGGGTGTCGGCCGGCGTCCGCGGCCAAGGGGCGAGCTTCTCGTCGCGCACCAGCATCTCGCCGTTGTCGAACGGGTGCTGCGGCAGGAATGCCGCGGGCAGCGGGATCATCTCCGGGTCATACATCGCGTGAAACCGGGGCTCGGCCGACCGCGGGTCGTGGGGCACCGGCGGCGCGAGGTAGATGTAGAAAGGCCGCCGCTCGCCCGCCGCCCCGCGACGCTCCAGAAACTCGATCGTGCGGTCGGCCAGCCGGCTCGATGCGTGGGCTCGGTCGGACTCGGGCCGGGTGCCATGGCCCGCATCCTCGATGTTCGTCTCGAAGGCCCGTATGCCCGCGGTGAAGGCGTTGCCCGGCTTGCCCATGTGCCAGGTCTCGTAGCCCGCCGCGGCGATGACCTTCGGCAGGAACGTCGCCGGGTCGGCTGCGTTCGCCGCTGCGGCGGGCGCCCCGGGGATCCGCTGCCACGACCGGCCGGTGAGCATCATCGTGCGGCTCGGCGTGCAGACGGCGCCGATCATCGAGCCCATCGTGTAGCAGCGGGTGAACGCCGTGCCACGGGCGATGAGCCGGTCGAGGTGCGGCGTGACCAGTTCCTTCGTGCCCAGGCCGCGCAGGCCGTCGGCGCGGTGATCGTCGGCATGGATGTGGAGGATGTTGGGCCGCCGCGACGGCTCGGCCGCGATAGCCTTGCCGCAGCCAGCCGCGGCGGTCGCGCATCCGATCGCAACGAGGACCGCGCGGAGGAGCGATTGTCGCACGGCGATTGTCTCCGGTGGACGGGACGTACAGACGCGGATTCAGTGTAACCCTACGGCAAGGCTGCGGAGCGGTCGTGCTCGGCGACGGGCCGGGGCTGCCCATGCCCCGTCGCCGGACGTTCGCTGCGGCCCTCCTGGGCCTCCGCTCACTCGGAGCTGACTGCGCTTCGGCATCCATGCCTGCGCTCGTCAGCTACGCCGGCTCCCGGGGCATGGGCAGCCCCTCGCGGATGATGCGATCGGAGCAGTCACAGGCAATGCGACGGCGGTGGTATCATGCGGCGGCGCGGCCTCGTCCGCGGCCCCGAAAACAGAAGGAGACGACATGGCGGCGACCGCGCAGGCGAAACACTCCCCGGGCGGCCCCCGCGCGCAGGCGCCCATCAAGGGCATCCTCACGCCCCACATCGTGCCGCTCGACGCCCGCGGCGAGATCAACGAGGCGGAGCTGCGCCGCTACGTCGAATGGCTGATCGAGAAGGGGGTGCACGGCCTCTATCCCAACGGCTCCACCGGCGAGTTCACCCGATTCACGGTCGAGGAGCGGCGGCGGATCATCGCCATCGTCTGCGACCAGGCCAAAGGCCGCGTGCCGGTGCTCGCCGGCGCCGCCGAGGCCAACGTGAAGGAGACGATCGCCGCCTGCGAGGCCTACCACGAGTGCGGCGCCCGTGCCGTCGCCATCGTCTCGCCGATCTACTACCGGCTCAGCCCCGACAGCGTCTACGCCTAC
>JBIJCD010000494.1:0-2758 GCA_044344895.1 Pirellulales bacterium
TCGGACCTCGATCTCTTCCGCCCCGACGGCAGCCCGCGGACGCTCGCGATGGGTGTGCTTGACCGGCCGCAGCCGCGAAACGCCCAGCTGCTCGTGCGCGGCGACGTCGACCAGGCGGCCGACGCGGTGCCGCGCGGCCTCGTCGAGGTGCTCTGCGCAGCGGACGAGCCCCGTAAGATCGCCGCCGGCAGCGGCCGGCTCGACCTCGCTTTCTGGATCGCCTCGCCCGACAACCCGCTCACCGCCCGCGTCATGGCCAACCGGGTGTGGCTCAAGCTGATGGGGCAGGGGATCGTGGCCACTCCCGACAACTTCGGCGTCATGGGCATGAAGCCGACGCATCCCGAGCTGCTCGACCATCTGGCCCTGGCGTTCGTGGCCGACGGCTGGTCGGTGAAAAAGCTCGTGCGGCGGATCGTCCTCAGCCGGGCATACCAGCTGGCCGCGACCCACGACGACCGCAACCACGGCATCGACCCCGACAACCGGCTCCGCTGGCGGATGGACCAGCGACGGCTCGACGCCGAGGCGATCCGCGACGCCATGCTCGCCGTCGCGGGCACGCTCGACGAGCGGCCGGCGATCGGCTCGCCGGTCGCCCGCGTCCGAGAGGATCGCCAGGGGGTGATCCAGCTGCTCACCGAGATGCGGACCCGCCGGTCGCCGCACCGCTCGATCTACCTGCCGATCGTGCGGGACCAGGTGCCCGATTTTCTCAACATCTTCGACTTTCCCGACGCGTCGCTCGTGAGCGGCCAGCGCGACACGACCAACGTGCCGTCGCAGGGGCTCTTCTTGCTCAACAATCCGGAGTCGCTGGAACTGGCCACCGCGTTCGCGCGGCGGCTCGCCGACCTGCCGGGTTCGATCCCGGAGAAGCTCGCCCGCGGCCACGAGATGGCGCTGGGCCGGCCACCGACCGCCGCGGAGCGGGAGGCGATCGAGCGGTTCTGGGAAACATTTCCCATGCGGGTCGACACAGGCTTCGCGAAAGGCGCTCCGCAGCACCGGCAGCAGGCACAGCGGCTGGCCGGCGTCGCCTACTGCCAGGCGCTCTTCGGCAGCGCCGAGTTCCGTTGCCTTCACTAATCACACGCATGCATCCGTACGCAATGACCGTGATCAGACGCTCGCTGGTCGGGCTTGCCCACGCCCCATCGCCGGACGTTCGCTCCGGCCCTCCAGGCCTCCGCTCACTTGATGCTGACTACGCTTCGCCATCCCTGGCTCCGCTTGTCAGCAACGCCGGCTCCCGGGGCATGGGCAATCCCTCCGCTGTCCGGTCCACAAACACATATTTTCCGCATCGCGCCTTTTCAATGACTTGAATCTGCGAGTCCCACCATGCTCCACTCCCGCCGCTCGTTCCTGCAGACCTCCGCCAACGGCTTCGGCTACCTCGCCTTTTCCGCGCTCGCCGCCCGGGCGGCCGAGCCGGCCGCGGGTTTCGGCCCGCTGGCGGTGAAACCGCAGCACTTCCCGGCCCGCGCGAAGCACGTGATCTTCCTCTGCATGCAGGGGGGGCCCTCGCACGTCGACACCTTCGACCACAAGCCGAAGCTCGCGGCTGACGCCGGCAAGGCGGCCCCGGCGGCGGCGGGCCGCTACGGCCGGGCGTCGCTCCTCGCCCCGCGGTGGAAGTTCAGCCGCCGGGGCAAGAGCGGCCTGTGGATCTCCGAGCTCTTCGACGAGGTAGCCCGGCACGCCGACGACCTCTGCGTGATCAACTCGATGGCCACCGACCTGCCGGCACACCCGCAGGCCTTCGCCCAGCTGCACACCGGCACGACGCAGTTCATCCGGCCGTCGCTTGGCGCCTGGACGCTCTACGGCCTCGGCACCGAGAATGAGAACCTGCCGGGCTTCATCACGATCAACCCGCCGGCCAACGCGGCCCGCACGTTCGGCAGCGCTTTCCTGCCGGCGATCTACCAGGGCACGCGGGTGGGGGGCAACCGGCTGCCCGGCTTCGCCGCCCGCCGGCAGGGCCGCCCCGACGCCGCGATCGCCGACATCGGCAACCCCACGTTCAGCCGCGATGCGCAGCGGGCCCAGATCGATCTGATCCAGGGGCTCAACCAGTCGCGGCTCGAACTCGACGGCGGCACGAGCCCGGAGATCGAGGGCGTGATCGAGTCGTACGAGCTCGCCTTCCGGATGCAGGCGGAGGTGCCGAGCGTGATGGACATCGCGCAGGAGGACCAGGCCACACTCGACCGCTACGGGATCGGCGCGGCCGACACCGACGCCTTCGGCCGGCAGTGCCTGCTGGCGCGGCGGTTCGTCGAGGCGGGAGTGCGGTTCATCGAGATCACCCACGGCAACTGGGATCACCATGCGAACCTCGGCACGGCGCTGGCCAACACCTGCCGGCAGATCGACAGGCCGATCGCCGGACTGCTTGACGACTTAAAGAAGCGGGACCTGCTCAAGGAGACGCTGGTGGTGTGGGGCGGTGAGTTCGGCCGCACGCCGCACAGCCAGGGGAGCGACGGCCGCGACCACAACAACAAGGGATTTTCGCTGTGGATGGCGGGGGGCGGCGTGAAGGGGGGGCACGTGCACGGCGCGACCGACGACTACGGCTACGAGGCCGTGGACAAGCGGATGCACATCCACGATTGGCACGCTACGGTGCTCCACCTCCTCGGCCTCGACCACGAGCGGCTCACCTACCGCCATGCCGGCCGTGACTTCCGGCTCACCGACGTTTTCGGCGAGGTGGCCCGGGAGATCATCGCCTGAAGCCTTCTGGCGT
>JBIJCD010000495.1:0-2757 GCA_044344895.1 Pirellulales bacterium
GGGACTCGTCGCGAACATCCTCTACCTCGCCGAGTCGGACTATCCGCCGCCGAACGACCCGCGGCCGGCGGTGACAATCTGCGCGTGGACGCAGTACGTGCTCGACCGCTTCGCCACCGTGGCAGAGGCGGTCGCCGATCTCCGCAAGGAGACGTTTCGCATGGTTCCGATCACCGCGCCCAACGGTCGTCCGGGCATGGTGCACCTGGCGATTTCGGACCCATCCGGGGATTCGGCGATTTTCGAGTACGTTGGTGGGAAACTCGTCATCCACCACGGCCGCGACTACCAGGTGATGACCAACTCCCCACTCTTCGACCAGCAGCTGGCACTCGATCGCTACTGGCAGGAGCTCGGCGGCACGGTGATGCTGCCCGGCACGAACCGGGCGGCGGATCGGTTCGTGAGAGCATCCTTCTATATCAACGCCTGCCGGCAATCGGCGAATCCGCGGGAGGCGGTGGCGGACGTGTTCAGCGTGATGCGGAACGTGGGTGTGCCTCGCGGCATCACCACGCCCGACAAGCCCAACATCTCATCGACGATCTGGCGGACCGTCGCCGACCAGAAGCAGCGGGTCTATTACTATGAGAACACGTTCTCGCCGGGCGTTGTGTGGGTGAGGCTCGCCGACCTCGACTTCGGTCCCGCCTCCGGCGTGCGGAAGCTCCAGCTCGACGGCGAACCTGACCGCGCCGGCGACCAGACCCGGGAGTTTCGGGCAGCCGACCCGTTCCGATTCCTGCGGCCAAAGCCGTAGGAGCGGGCGGGCTCGGCCCGCGTTCGGCTTCCTGTCCCGCTGGGGTTTACGCCGTCAGCGCGAGCGACGCCTATCGAATCGGATCTGACAGCCGACCGGCGGCGTCTCGGCGACCTCGGGGGCCTTTCCCGCGAGCACGGCCGCGATGGCGTCGTCGACGTACCGCCGCCCCACGTCGGCCGGCTTCGGGCTGTCGTCCATCGCGCCCATGTAGACGATCCGGCGCTCCCGGTCGAGCACGAACCATTCCGGCGTCCGCACCGCGCCGAACGAGCGGGCCACCGACTGCGACTCGTCGAACAGGTAGGGAAACCGGAATCGCTTCTCCTCGGCCCGCAGCTTCATCGCCGGCAGTGTATCCGCGGGGATGCGGTTTGAGTTGATCGCCACCACGGCGACCCGCGACTGCGGTCCTGCATGCCGCGCGGCGAGGTCGTTGAGCCGATCCTCGTAGTCGATCGCATAGGGACAGCTGTTGCAGGTGAATACGACCACTACGGCGTCGCGGTCGGCGACGTCCGACCAGGAGTGCGTCCGGCCGTTGGCGCCGGGGAGATCCGTCCAGGCGGGGACCACGTCGCCGACGTTTCGGTCGGGGTTGTAGGTGCCGGCCCACGCGGGCACCGCGATGATCCAGAGCAGGGCGAGGGATGCGATGGAACGCTGCACGGCGGAGCTCCTCGTCTGGGCGACGGCGATCAGCCGCAAGCGGCCCACGCCGCTGCATGACCGATCAGTGCCTGGGATCGCGGTGATTCTAGAGCGCATTGGAGTTTGGTGTAGCACCGGCTCGGGGGCGGCAAAAGTTTCCTCGCTCGAGGCCGCAGCGGCCACAGGCTCGTCGAGCGGTCGCCGGCTGGCGGCCGGCACCTGCCGCGTGGTACACCACTGAAATCAGCCGCCCCTTAGGCCCGTGCAGCCATGACGAAGCACAGCCGTATGCCGCTCGGTTGCCTTGTCGTCGCCGTGGTGGCGAGCTGCGCTGCAGCGGCCGACCTCGAGCAGCTGCGCTACAACGCGCCCGACCTCGTCGTCGATCTCGGCGTCGGCCTGTGGGCCTGGCCGATTCCTTGCGACGCCGACGGCGACGGCGACTTCGACCTCATCGTCTCCTGCCCCGACAAGCCTTCCAACGGCGTCTGGCTATTCGAGAACATGACCGGCGACACGGCCCGCGATCCGTCGCCCGTGTTCGCTCCGGCCCGCCGCCTCTCGCCGACCGTGCATTACGTGATGCCGAGCTATGTCGACGGCACGATCCGCGTGCTGTCGCCCGGCCTCGAATACCGCGACTTTTCGCGCGTCGGCACCGCCCGGCCCGAGCCGCTCGCCGTGGCGGCGAAGTGGTATGTGCCGCGCGGCCCGCAGCGCAAGGGGCCGAAGGTGCGGCACAACCAGTGGCGGCTGGCCGACTACGACGGGGACGGCCGGCTCGATCTCGTGTGCGGCATCGAGGACTGGAGTTTCTACGGCTGGGACGATGCCTTCGACGCCGATGGCCGCTGGACGAACGGCCCGCTCCACGGCTTCGTGTTCGTGCTCCCCGGCATGGCCGACGGCAGCTTCGGTGAGCCCGAGCAGGTCGAGGCCGCCGGCGTGGCTGTCGACGTCTACGGCTGTCCCTCGCCCAACCTCGCCGACTTCGACGGCGACGGCGACCTCGATCTGCTCTGCGGCTCGTTCCTGGATCGATTCACCTACTTCGCAAACGTGGGCAGCCGGACGGCGCCCCGCTATGCCGCCGGCGTCGATCCCGTGGCGGCCGATGGCCAGCCGCTGCGGATGGATCTGCAGATGATCGTGCCCGTGGCGTTCGATTGGAACCGGGACGGCCACCCAGACCTCGTCGTGGGCGACGAGGACGGCCGCGTGGCGCTGGTCGAGCACACGGGACGGCTCGGATCCGACGGCGCGCCCGTGTTCCAGCAGCCCGTCTACTTTCGGCAGCGGGCCGACACGCTGAAGTGCGGGGCTCTCGCGACACCGGTGGGCGTCGA
>JBIJCD010000497.1:0-2750 GCA_044344895.1 Pirellulales bacterium
CTCGCTGCACCTTCACGATCGCGGTGGCGATATCGAGCACGTCCTCCGGCGGCACGAATCCCAGCCGCTTCGCCAGCGCCGGAAACGTCTTCGCGGCGCTGGGCGTCACGCCCATGCCGCCGCCGGCCAGCACGTTGTAGCCGAGGATCTTTCCGTGCTCGTGGACGACGAGAAAGCCCAGGTCGTTGGCGTAGACGTCGGTGCAGTTGTCCTCGGGAAGCGCGAAGGCAGTCTTGAACTTCCGCGGCAGGTACGTGGGGCCGTAGATCGGCTCGACCTCCTTCCCCTCCGCCCCGCCACCGGCCAACGTCTGCTCGCCCGTGTCGGGGTCGGTGAGCCAGATCTCGTGGTAGGCCCGCGTCCGCGGCGCGAGGTGGGCGGCGAGCTTCTCGGCCGTGGCCATCATCTCCTCGCGGACGGGGTTGTTTCGCACGCAGGCCGGGCAGCACATCACGTTTCGCTCCACGTCGCCGCAGGCGGCGAGCGTGGTCAGCTGGATCTCGTTGATCCGCCGGATCGCAGCCTTGAGATCGCCCTTGATGATGCCGTGGTGCTGGATGCCCTGCCGCGTGGTGAGCCGCACGGTGCCGTTGGCGCACTCGTCGCCGAGGTCAATCTCGGCGAGCATCTGGGCGGCCGTGAGCTTGCCGCCCGGGATCCGCGTACGGACCATGAAGCTGATCTCTCGCGGGGCCTTTCCCGACTTTCCGGCCTTGCGGGCCTCGCGGTCTTCCTGCTGGTAGGTGCCGTGGTTCTTGAGCAGCTGCACGCTCCCCTTGCCGAAGCCGCCGCTGCCATCGGCGAGCTCCTGCGGGATATCGCCCTTGAGGTAGTGGCTGGCGAGCTTGAACTCCTCCACGGCGCTGGGCTTGGGGGCTGGGCTGGCGGCGGGCGTGTCGTCTGCCATGGTGTCCTGCCGGGGTGGGGCTGAAGGTGGCGGGGCCGCAAAACAGCGGCGCCGCGCCGAAAACGTGTCCAACTAGAATAGGCGATTCCCGTGACGGGGGCGATACGGACGGCCGCGCACAAAATCGGCCGGCTGGCGGCTCCTTGGGGGTGGTGAAGGCCTGCGGAGAACCAGGGGTGACCCAGAGTCGCGACACGACGAGCCCGACCGAACGGCTCGCCGCCGGCGACCGGCAGGCCTTCGCCGACCTGTACGACAGGCTGGCCGCACGCATGTTTCGCGCCGCCCTCACGATGACCGGGTCGACGCCCGAGGCCGAGGACGTGGTGCAGGACGTCTTTGTCGAGCTGGCCCGCTCGCGGCACCGGCTGCCCGGCATCGCCGACCTCGAGGCCTACATCTTCACGATGCTTCATCACGCGATCGGCCGGCGGCAGCGGAGGCGGGGCGTGGAGCAACGGGCCGTCGACCGGATCGCCGCCGATCTCGCCGCGGCCGGCCGGCTCGTGCAGGAGCCGGCGTCGCCCACCGATGACGAGCTGGCCGCCGCGGTCGCGCGGCTGCCGGCCCCGCAGCGCGACGTGGTGGCTTTGAAGATCGACGGCGGCCTCACGTTCGCGGAGATTGCGACAGTGCTCGGGACGAACATCAACACGGCCGCCGGCCGCTACCGTGCAGCGGTCGACAAGCTCCGCGCCGCCCTCACGCCCCCGGAGGCCGCCCGATGACCACGCCTCGCGTTGCCTACGACACCGCGGCCACGAGCCCCCCCGACCTCTCGCTGCGGCGCAGCCTGCCGGCCATGCCCGCGGCCGCCCTGCGCTCGCGGGTGCTGGCAGCCGTGGACGACGTGCTCGCGGCCGACGCGGGAAAGCCGGCCGTCTTGGGCGAACCGGCCGCGGCGTGGATCGCGGTGGCCGCGGTGCTGCTCGTCGGCCTCCTGCTGCCGCCGTGGCTGGCGGCGGCTGATGCGTTCCGAGCGCTGGGCCCGCTGGATTCCCCGTCACTCGCGCGACGAGCCCGGGTGGCGGGCATCGCCGACCTGCTCACTGCGGCCGATCGTCCCTCCGGAGGCCCGCGACTGGCGTCGCCGCCTTCCGGCGTCGATGATGGCCGCCTCGTTCCGCCCGCTCCCACCCCGTTCGACCTGCGCAGCCTGCTCCAAGGAGATCTCTGATGGGCCACCTGTTTTTTTATCTGGCGGTGCTTGCGGCCTGCCTGCTCTGGTCGGCGACGCTCACCGCCGCCGCGGCGCGTGTCCACCGCTTTCGCTGGCTCCTCGAGGCGATCGCGCTGCTCGTGCCGCTCCTCGCCCTCGCGCCGGCCGTCGGCCTGACCGGATTCCTGGCGTTCGGCCCCCGTCCGCTGTCCACCAATTGGTTCGCGCCCACGTTTACGACGTTCATCGCCGCCGCCATCGGCTGCTGGTGGATCGTCTGGGC
Organism: Pirellulales bacterium; assembly: GCA_044344895.1. Lineage (GTDB taxonomy): Bacteria > Planctomycetota > Planctomycetia > Pirellulales > UBA1268 > CAMCQY01. Next base: position 2,350 of record JBIJCD010000497.1, read on the forward strand.
GGGACTCACGAAGAAGAACTACGCACCGCTGAGGTTTTCCTCGGAGCCGGTACCGCTGGCCGCCCGCTGGCCCCTCGTGGGCCTCGCCGCGCTATTCCTGCTGGCGAAGGCCTGTGCCGCCGGCGCGATCCTTTTCATCGACAACGCGGTCGGTGCGCAGGCCCCCTACCTGCGGCTCGAAGCGGCACAACTCATGCAGGCGAACCTGCCACCGGTGGTCGCCGATGCCGACAACGCCGCCCCGCTCTACCTGCAGGCGTTTCGTGAGGTCGACGCCGAGTCGGCCCGCAACGCCGAGTCGTCGCCGCTCCAGGATCCCGCCGGCGCCGACATCGGCAGCCAGGCGGTGACCGACCTGCTGGCCCGCCACCGCGGCACGCTCGACCTGCTGCGTCGGGCCA
>JBIJCD010000086.1:0-10540 GCA_044344895.1 Pirellulales bacterium
GCCGGACCGTGGCGACCGCAGCGGCGTCGGGTCGAAGGCGTCGGCCATCGTCTGCGACTGGTAGAGCGAGGTGCCGGCGATGCCGATCTTCATCCAGCCCTCGGTCGCCCACCGTTCGAAGGCCATGCGGCCGCGGATGCCGACCTGGGCCGCGAACAGGTTCGAACTGCTGGTGACGCCATAGGTGCTCTGCGGCGTGGGGTTGGTGGACCGCATCGTGAGCAGTGCCGATTCCTCGACGTCGGCCCAGCGAAAGCCGGCAAGCCAGTCGACGTGGCCGCCGTCGTAGCCGTCGCACCGTTGCCAGGGCCGCGGCGAGCGGCGATTGAAGCCGCCGTCGTATTCGTGCAGGACGACGTTGCACTCGAGCGAGTTCAGATTCGAGGAGTATGTCGCCGTGGAGAAGGAACCGTTCTGGAAGCCGGATGCCGCGGCAAACGTCGGAGAGACGGATTCCAGGTCGCCTGTCGCACTGGTCGCCAGCCGGTTGGCGTACATGCCGTAGACGCCGAGATAGCCCACCTCCCAGCCGATGTCGTCTTCGCCGTAGGTGCCGTAGAGGAGCCGGGCACCGGTGCCGATCGTGCTCGTCAGGTCGCCCGTCGAGATCAGCGGGACGTCGGGCTGATTGGTGTCGATGATCAGCGGCCGCTTGACCGTGGCGTTGTTGCGCTGCAGGAAGAGCGCGTCGAAGACGGCGTAGGACCGCTCGTCCTGCGGACACGATGCGTCGGCCGCCCGGGCGGACGGCGGCGCCAGCAAGGCGGTCACGACGGTCGCCGCGAGTGTTGTGCGAATCCAGCTGCCAGCCATGACAATTCCCCGGACCGATCCCCGCGGATCCATCGCTCCAGTCGGATTATTCGGCATGACCGGCAGCCGGCATGAGGATCGTTTCCGTCGGCAGGGAGTCCGGCGGTCCGGTTTGGGTTCTTGGAAATGGCAAAAAAACCTTAAAAAAGCGGCGAAAATGGTTTCGTGACACGGGGTGTGAAGTTGGGTAACGTGAAGACGTAAGCGGGGAAGATCCCCCGCATGGAACCCGGAAGCCTCCGGGATCGGCCGGACGAGTCACCCGATCGGCAGCCCCGCTCCTGGGGCATCCACTTTTTCGATTGGACGGCAGCATGCGAGCGATGAGTGCGGGAGAGCGGCGACAGGGCGTTCGGGGCGGTGGCGCGGCACGCCTTCGAGGGGCACAGCGATCCCGAACGGCCGGCGGCAGGCTCGGCATGGAGGCCCTGGAGGGGCGTCGCCTGCTGGCCGTCAGCTACGTCTACGGCATCGATCAAAACAACGAAATTTTCGAAATCGATCCGCTCGGCAAGACGCAAACCATCGCATTCACGGCCGTTGCGCCCGTGTCAGGTCAGTCCAATGCTTTCGCCTATGACCGGACCAACCCGAGCCGCGAGTTCCTGTTCTTCATGAACGGCGGCGGTTCCACCACGGGTTCCGGCCAGAATCTTTACGTGTGGAACAAGCTGACGAACTCGCAGTCGCTCGTCGCGAACACCACCCAACTCGGCATCGGCAGTGCCACCCTGCAGCCTGCCAACGCTGCGTTCTACAGCGATGCGTATTGGTTTTTCGAGGAGGGCACCGCGACGCTCTACAAGATCGCGCTCGACTACACCGGCGGCTCGCCGGCTTTCAGCGCGAAGACGACCTACGATCTGAGCGGACTGACGGATGGCGAGACGTCGTTTCCCGCCGCTTCCAATCTTTTCGGTGACATCGCGATCAACAGGAGCACGGGCATCCTCTACGCGTCGAACACGAACGGGGCCTTCTACTCCATCGACATCAACGCCGCCGCCGCGGGAACCGGCAATCCGTCGAGCTACGACGCCATCGGAACCAGCGGCGACGGGACGTTCGGCCTGCAGCTGTCGTTCGACGACGACTACAGCACGCTGTTCGGTCAGCGGTTCATCGGTGCCACCGAGGGCACCTGGTTCTCCATCAACACGTCCGACGCATCGCTGACGTCGCTTGGATTCACGTCGAATCCGGCGTTTCGCGATCTCGGCGGCGCCTCGCCTATTCCCTCCGTCGCGGCCGACCTGAAGATCGACAAGACCGACGGCGTGAACACGGTTTTCGCGGGCGACGGCATCATCCACACCTACACCATCACGGTCACCAATCTGGGGCCGGATGCGGCGGAAAACGTCAGCGTGGCCGACACCTGGCCGGTGGAGTTCACCGGGCAGGTGATCGGGACGCCGTCGACGGGCTCCGTGTCGCCCCCCGTGAATGGGAGTTTCACCTGGACCATCGGCACGCTCGCGGCCGACGCCGTGGCGACGCTGACGGTGTCATACGTCGTGCCCTTCGGCACCGCGGCCAAAACCTACGACAACACCGTGGTGGTGTCGTCGACCACGTTCGATCCCAATCCCGACGACAACACCAAGACCGACACGAACAGAGTCGTCAGCAACGCCCTGGCGGCCGGCACCGACCTCGGCTGCCTGAGCGCGCCGTTCGTGTACGTGATCAACCCCTACGCCGGCACGCCCGCCGTCGTCGGGCAAAACGTCGGCGTGTCGAACGAGGTCGTCACGCGATTCAACGCCTATCCGGAGCTCCCTGGTTACCGAGGGGGCGTGCGGGTCGCGGTCGGAGACGTCGACGGCGACAATATCCCCGACGTGGTAACGGCGCCCGGCCCCGGTGCGCTCGCCAGGGTAAAGGTGTTCAACCTCGACGGCACGCCGAAGGCTGGCTTCGCGCAGCCGTATCTGCCGTTCGGCAGCAGCTATCGCGACGGCGTCGAGATCAACGTGGGAGACATCGACGGCGACGGCGACGACGATCTCGTGGCGGCCAAGTCTCGCGGCCCGGGCGAGGTGCAGGTGGCCAAGAGCAGCGGCACGGCCTTCACGTCGTTCAAGTCGTTCACTGCGTTTGGCGGCACCTACCGGGGCGGCGCGACCGCGGCCATCGGCAGCCAGTTGAGCAACGACCTGGCGGCCATCTTCGTGGCGAGCGGCCCGGGCATGAAGCCCACGGTGAAATACTACACCCTCAACACGAATTCGGGAGCCCTGTCGCTGGCAAGCCAGTTCAACCCGGTGATGCCGGCCGGCACGGCGGGCGTGTCGCTGACGACCCAACGGTTCGTCGGCGGCGTGCTCGACACGCTGGTGGCCGCCGGCCGCAACGGCAACTCGAGGGTCTCGGCCTACAACGGCGGCAGCAACGTGAACGTCGCGAACTACAGCACGTTCTCGGCGCCCGCACCGAAGAACAACGCCCCGGTCTATGCGGCCGCGTCGTCGCTTGCGAATGCGTCCGGGCTCGTCGACACCGTGTTCATGGCCCAGGGCGACGGAGGGGTGGGCACGATCAAGAAGGTCAGCTCGACCAACGGGGTCGTCAATCCGGTGTTCGCGCCGGTGTACCTCGGCAAGCCCGTCGTCTCCCCGCTGCGGATCGCCACCAACACGCAACGGCCCGTCCTCGGCGGCTGAGTGCCGGTGCCTGGTGGACTCGCCGGCGTTTCCATCCCGTTCGCCGAGGCTGGCCGCTGACTAGCCGCCGTGTCCGTCACGCTCGACGTGTGATCGTAGTCGACCCGACGTTCGTGCCGATGCAGGCCGGCAAGCACCTGACATTGCCCTTGCGGATCAACACCCAGTCGCGGAAGGCGATCGTGAACTGACGGGCGTGGCGGCGACTACCACCGTGCCTCGACGCCGAGGTTGGCACCCTGCAGGAAGAGGCCCCCGTTGTCGTTGATGCCGGTGCCCGCACCCGTGTTGGTCGCGAAGTCCCACTGGTTCGGAGCCAGCGCCGAGTTCGTCAGCCAGTAGAAATTGTAGCCGGCACGCAAGCCCCAGACTTCGGTGAGCCGGTAGATCACGGTGCCGTTGATCGAGCCGATGAAGCCTACGCCGGTGTCACTCGCCGACAGGGCGCCGCGCTCGGGCCCCGTGATCGTGCCGGTGATCGGCAACTGCGACTGATAGACGTTGGTGCCGCAGACGGCCGCCTTCCACCAGCCCTCGACGGCCCACCGCTGCCATTCGCGGCGGCCCCGCATGCCGATCTGCGGCCCGAAGTAGTTCGTGGCCGAGTTGACGGTGTAGCTGGCGGACTCGGGCGGGTTGCAGCACTCCGACGTGAGCGACGCCTGCTCGTTGAGGCCTGCCCAGACGAAACCCATGAGGTAGTTGATGCAATGGCAGTTGGGCCGGCAGTTGGTCAGCGGGCAGTTGGTCGGACGGCACTCCTGGCAGCAGTCGTAGCAGAACAGGTTGAACTCCGCGATGTTCAGCGTCGACCAGTAGGTGGCTCGCACCTTGTCGGCGTCGTTGAAGTTGTTGACGACATTGCCCAGGTCGGGGGGCAGCTGCAGGTTTTCGTTGCCGGTCACGACCGCATCGCCAAACATGCCGTAGATGCCGGTGTAGCCGATTTCCCAGCCGAGCCGGTCGGTGAAGAGTTCGCCGTAGAACAGCCGCACGCCGGTCGCCAGGCCGGGCTGCAGGTCCTGCGACGTCATCACGGGCACGCCGGCGTCGGTGAACACGAGCGGACGATTGCCGATCTGGTTGTTCCGCTGCAGGAAGAGCACGTCGAAGATCGCGTAGTGCGTCCACGCGGGGCAGCAGCAGCACCGCCGCAGCTCCTGCATGCAGGCGTCGTCGGCGACGGGGGTGTACTCCAAATCGGTCGGCATGCCGCCGACATCGCCGAGGATCGACGCGTTCGCCGTCTCGAGAACGGCCGCGCGGGCGTCAGCCGAGGGCAGGGCCAGCCCCGCCAGCAGTGCCGCAGCCGCGACGATCAGCGCGAGTCCCCGCGGCCGCAGCATCCTTGCCAGAGCCATACCGCACACTCCCTTTGCGATTGGTGCATTCCCCAACAGGCGCCGGCACGGTGCCAGCCTTGCAATCCATCCCCCCCGGATGGTTCGGCAGAGGCGGGATTGGAAAACCAGTGGCGGGGCGGGGCGACGGCATAACCGGCCCGGCGGGGGCGGCACGGAGGCATGTGGCTCCGGTCACGAAGACTGGGCGGGGTGGATGTACGGCTGCGGGGGGAGGCCAGCGGCCGCCGGGGCGCGGGGCTGCGCAAGCCGTGCGGGGCGGCCGATCTGCCGCGGCCAGCCCGCCGCTGGCATGCCCCCCGCCGACCGGCTAGGCTGTCGGGCGGCGGGCGTCTGCACCAGACGGCCCGGCTTCCTCAGGAAACGCGACCCTTCCCATGGATCCATTTCGCCGCATTCAGCCTACGAAGAAGGACGCCATCCACATCGTCCTCTTCAAGGACAAGAAGATCCTCGACGACACGATCCTCGACGAGATCAAGACCGAAATCAATCGTCTGCTCGGCACCGCACCCGGGCAGGACGTCCTGCTCGATTTTTCGCAGGTCGAATTCATGTCGAGCGCGATGCTCGGCTTGTTGGGGCAGCTGCATCGCAAGGTGGGGGCCGCGAAGGGCCGGCTAAAGATGTGCAGCATCCGCCCGGAGATCTTCCAGGTGTTCAAGCTGACGAATCTGGACAAGCTGTTCAGCATCCACGCCGACGCCCCCACCGCCCTGGCCAAATTCGAGGCCTGATGTCGGAGACGACCGGGAAGCCAGCGCGATGAACGCAGAGGGTCCGGCAGCCGTCGCGGGCGGCGGGGTCGACGTCGTCATCGCCGAGGACAGCCGCATCCAGGCCAAGATGCTGCAACGGCGGCTCGTGGAGGCAGGCCACACCGTCCGCTGGGGTGAGAACGGGGCCGACGCTCTGGCCCTCGTCCGCGAGCGGCGGCCCCACATCATCATCTCCGACATCGAGATGCCGGTGATGACCGGCTACGAGTTGTGCAAGGCGGTGAAGACGGATCCCGACTTGCGGACCGTTCCCTTCATCCTGCTGTCGACGCTCGCCGACCCCATCGACATCATCCGCGGCCTCGACGCCGGTGCCGACAACTACGTCACCAAGCCCTACGAGCCCGACTTCCTGCTGGGACGCATGCAGTCGCTGCTGGCCACGCCGCTCGGTGACGAGGCCGGCGGCGGCGAGGCGGCCATGCTGGAGGTCACGCTGGCCGGCCAGCAGTTTCGCGTCAAAGCCGGCCGCCAGCAGGTACTGAACCTGCTCGTGTCGACGTTCGAGAACGCGGTGGCGAAGAACCAGGAGCTCGTGGTCGCCAATCAGGACCTGTCGGTCGCCCGCGACAACCTGCAGCGAAGCAACGCCGAACTCACCGAGCTGAACGAGCAGATCAGCCGCATCAACGAGCACATGGTCCGCGACCTCAATGCGGCGGCCAAGGTGCAGCGGTCGCTGCTGCCGGCCGCCGAGGTGGCGATCCCGTCCATGCGGGTCGCCTGGCGGTACGTGCCGTGCCAGAGCCTCGCCGGTGATTTCCTCAATATCTTTCCGCTCGACGACGAGCATGCCGGCATGTTCGTCGTCGATGTGAGCGGCCACGGCGTGCCGTCGTCGCTGATGGCGGTGACGGTCGGCCGGTTCCTCACGCCCAAGGTCACCGATCAGTCGCTGCTGGTGCGACAGGGACCCGACGGCCGCGTGATCGTGGCCCGCCCGGCGGAGGTGGCCACCCAGCTCAACAGGCTGTTCCAGGCCGACGAGTTCTCGGGGCTCTACTTCACGATCCTCTATGGCGTCCTGCACCTGCCGTCCGGCCGTCTCGACTACGTCTCCGGCGGCCACCCCGCCATGGTGCGGGTGCCCGAGGGTGGCGGTGCCGAGTTTCACGGTGCCGACGGATTTCCGATCGCCTTCGTCCCCGACGTGGAGTACGAGCAGCACTCGCTCCAGCTCTCACCGGGCGACCGGCTCTACTTCTATTCCGACGGCGTGCCGGAGGCGATGGACAAAGACCGGCAGCCGCTCGGCGACCAGGCGATGGCGGACCTGCTCGGGGCGGCACGGTCGCGGCCGCTCGACGAGAGCGTGACCGGGCTCCTGTCGCGGGTCGAGGAGTGGTGCCGGCCGGAAGGCCCGCTCGACGACGTGTCGATCCTCGGCATCGAGTGGCGGCCCTAGTGCGCATCCCGGTTTGGTGTAGCGACGGCTTCGGGGCGGCAAAAGTCTCGTCGCGTGGGCCGAGGCGGCCCAGAGCTCCTCGAGCGTTCGCCGACCCCTCGCCTCCGTCTCGGGGTTTGCCACGTCGTCGCTACAGCTAAACCAGATGCGATCTAAACTGCGAGCGGTTGAAGCGTGGCACGATCGGCCTGGGGCTATCACCGCCGCGACCGCGACGCCGCGCCGGCCGGTGAGGCGGCCCGCGGCATGGGGCGGTAGTAGCTGCAGCCGATGCCGGTGAGCCGTTCGTAGCCGGTCTCCATACCGATGAGCGTCTCCGCGCCGCCCAGGAAGAGGAAGCCGTCGGGCCGCAGCACACGCCGCACCCGCTCGACGAGGCTGGTTCGCGTGGGCACGTCGAAGTAGATCATCACGTTCCGCAGGAACACCACGTCGCAGGGGGGCATGAGCGGCCAGGCGGCGTTGAGGTTGAAGGAGCGAAACTCGACCAGCCGGCGGCAGTCCTGCGAGATGCTCCATTTCCCCTGCAGCTGCCGGAAATAGCGCGACAGGAGCTGCGGCGGCAGACCGCGAGCCGTCTCCAACTCACTGAACAGCCCCTCGCGGGCCCGCGCGATCACGTCTTCCGAGTAATCGCTGGCGATGATCCGCACCCGCCACGAGCCGAGCAGGTCGCGGAAATGCTCGTTCAGGAGCATGGCGATGCTGTAGGGCTCCTGGCCGGTGGAGCAGGCCGCCGACCAGATCGTGAGCTGCTTGTGGGCCGCCCGCCGCTCGATGAGGGCGGGCAGCAGCGTGCGCAGGGTCTCGAACGGGCTCTTGTCGCGGAAGAAGCTCGTCTCGTGCGTCATCATGGCGCTGAGCACGTCGCGCTCGAGCGTTGGGTCGATGCCCTTGCGCAGGCGGTCGATGAGGGTGTCGAGGCTGGGTATCTTCCGCTGGCGGACGATCGGCATCAGCCGCGCGACGACCAGATATTCCTTGGCCGTGTCGATGACGACGCCGGTGCGCTTGCGCAACAGGTCGCGAAGGAAGGAGAACTGGAGCGGCCCGACCTTCATCGCCGCCTCCCGGGTGTCAGCCGCCGCGCCGCTGGAGCCGCAGCGCGATCTCGACGCCGATCTGCGACAGCGGCAGCACGGCGTCGGCGAGGCCCGCCCGGACCACCTCGCCCGGCATGCCCCAGACCACGCTCGTGAACTCGTCCTGGGCGATCACCTCGCCCCCCGCCTCCACGATTGCCCGCGATCCCTGCAGCCCGTCGCGGCCCATGCCGGTGAGGACGACGCCGAGCGTGCCGGGCCCCCATACCCGCGCCGCCGAGCGAAACAGGACGTCGGCCGCCGGGCGGCAGGAATTCTCCGGGGGTTCGTCCGTGATGCGGCAGCGGACGGCGGTGCCGTCGCCGGTCAATTCCAGATGCCTGCCCCCGGGCGCCATCAGCACCTCGCCCGGGCGGACCTCCTCGCCCGTCCGCGCCTCGCGCACGACCGTGCCGCATACCCGTGACAGCCGCTCCGCGAGTTGTGCCGTGAAAAAGGCCGGCATGTGCTGCACGATCAGCACCGGCACGCGGGCCTTGGCGGCGAAGGCCGGCAGCACCTCGGCGAGAGCGACCGGGCCGCCGGTCGATACACCGATGACGACGCCGCGGATCGCGACCTTGCGAGCCGGCGTGGCGGCGCGGACCGGCAGCTGCGGCGCCGCCCGCGGGGCCGGCCCGCTCCGCGGGACCAGCGCCTTGATCTTCACGATCACGTCCTCGCGGATCCGCCGGGCCACGTCCGCGGCGTCGAGGCCAGCGGGCTTGGCGACGTAGTCGTTGGCGCCCGCCAGGAGCGCGTCGAGCGTGGCCTGCGAGCCCCGCTCGGTGAGGCTCGAAAACATCAGCACGGGGAGCTTGGGATGCGTTTTGCGGATCTCCCGCAGGGTGGAGATGCCGTCGAGCACCGGCATCTCCACGTCGAGCAGAACGATGTCGGGCGGGCCGGCGGCGATGCTGGCCAGGGCCGCCTGCCCGTTGACGGCGGTGCCCGCGATCTGCACGTCGGGATCGGCGGCGAGCGTCGTGGAGAGCACGCTGCGGATCGTCGCCGAGTCGTCCACGACGAGCACGCGGATGGGTCCCTTGCCCCCCGCGGCGGTGTCGGTGCAGACCCCGAGCGATGCCAGCTTGCGGGCCAGCGCCTCGGCCGTGAACGGCTTGGCGAGGAAGTCGTCGGCTCCCATGGCGATCGCGGTGGCGATGCGATCCTTGTCCCCCTCCGTCGAGACCATCAGCACCTTGATCTGCCGGAGCAGGGGGCTGGCCCGGATGCGGCGGACCAGTTCGATGCCGTCCATCACCGGCATGTGCCAGTTGACGGTGACCACGTCCGGCCGGGGGCCGGCGTTCAGCGCCGCCAGCGCCTCGGCGCCGTCGGCCGCCTCGGCGCATTCGAACCGCAGGTCGCGCAGCACCCTTGCGACGATGCTGCGGCTCGGCTTCGAGTCGTCGACGATCAACGCGCGCACGCCGTCATCCTCCCCGGCGGGCGTCAGGAGCGCCGGTATTCGTCGACCAGCCGCTGCAGTGCCTGGGCCATCCGTGCCAGTTCCTGCGACGAGACCTGCGTGTTCGACGCGCCCTCGGCGGTGCTCTGGGCGGCCTGAGCCACCTGCAGGATGTTCTCGGCGATCTCGGTCGAGCCGGTCGTGGCCTCGGCGATGTTGCGGCTGATTTCGCTGGTGGTCACCGACTGTTCCTCGACGGCCGCGGCGATCCGGGTCTGCAGGGCGTCGATCGATTCGATCACGGAGCGGATCTCGCCGATGCCCGACACCGCCCGCCGCGTGTCGCCCTGCATCGCCTCGATTTTGGCGCCGATGTCCTCGGTGGCGCGGGCGGTCTCGCGAGCCAGTTCCTTTACCTCGTTGGCCACCACGGCGAAGCCCCGGCCCGCCTCGCCGGCCCGGGCGGCCTCGATCGTGGCGTTGAGGGCGAGCAGGTTCGTCTGTTCGGCTATCGATGTGATCACCTTCACGACCTTGCCGATCTCGGCGCTGGAGCGGCCCAGGGCATCCATCGTCGTGGAGGCGGACCCGGACATCTCGACGGCCTGTCGGGCGACCGAGGCGGCGTTTTGCGCGCTCTTGGCGATCTCGTGGATGCTCGACACGAGGTTGTCGATCGAGCCCGACACCGTGCGGGCGTTGCCGCTCACCTGCTCGGCCGCGGCGGAGACGAGGTTCGCCTGGGCCGTGGTCTCCTCGGCCGCCGCGCTCATCTGCTGGCTGACGCTGGTGAGCTCCTCGGAGGAACTGGCCAGGGCGTGCGTGTTGTCCATGATCCCGGAGACGAGGGCGGCCTGACGGTTGGCCTCGCGGGTCAGCCGGCGGGCGACGGCCGATGACACGAGCAGCACGCCCGCCGTCGTCAGCCCGAAGATGGTCAGGGCGAAGTTCCGCAGCTGATGGATCGGGGCCAGCACCTCCGCCTGGTCGATCTCCGAGATCAGCGCCCAGCGGACCGTATCG
>JBIJCD010000499.1:0-2744 GCA_044344895.1 Pirellulales bacterium
ACGGTGGTCTTCGTGCCCGACGTGATGCCGACCGTGCATCACGTGGCCGCGGCCTCCAGCCTGGCATACGACGTGGAGCCCTACACGACGATGCTCTCGAAGCGGTGGCTTTTGGCGGAGGCGGCGTCCCGCGACTGGCTGCTCGTGCTCGACCACGAGCCGGACACGCCGTGCGTCCGCGTCCGCCCCGACGGCCGCGGGTGGTTCACGCTCGTGCCGGAGGCGTGACTGGCGGCCGGATGAACCGCGGCGTTCAGGCTGTCAAAAGAAGGCCGCGGGATGGCTTTGCCGCATCCATATACAATTCGGTGCGTGGTCGGCGGCTCGACCCGCCGGTGCGCCGAGTGCGTAGGAATCAGGGCCATGGCACCCGCCATGTCCCGGACTCACAGCCGCGTGGGAAGGAGGGAGGACTCGTGCTCCGCGAATCCGCACCAACCCCGTCCACCACTTCGCCGACCGCGGCGCCCACTGGCGGTCCCGACGCCATCTCGCTGATTCTCGCCCAGGCGGGCCGCAAGCCCGAGGAGATCGCCTCGCTGGCGACGCTCGACGACGCCGACCGCACCGCCGAGGGACAGTTTTCCGGCGAGGCTCCCACGCTGGCGACGCTCTTCGGCACCGGCCGCGCCGCCGACCTTGACGCCGGCCGCTTCAGCCCCGCACCAGACGTGGCCGCGACGATGGGGGCCTGCCTCGAATTCGTCATGGCGCGGAAGAAGGGCGGCACGCTCCTCGACCAGGAACGGATGCTCTTCCACGCCGACACGATCTCCGGCCTCGCCGCCCGCGGCTTCTTCGGCCTGGCGATCCCGAAGCAGTATGGCGGCAGCGGCGCGAAGCTCGGCGATCTCGGGCCGCTCTTGCGGGCGCTCACGCTCGTCCATCCCGACCTGGCCGTCATGTTCGAGGTGCACAACTTCCTCGGGCCGGTCACGCCGCTGCTCGACTTCGGCACCGCGGCCCAAAAAGACCGCTACCTGCCGAAGATGGCCCGCGGCGAACTGCTCGGGTCGTTCGCGCTCACGGAGCCGGGCGCGGGCGCCGACCCCAGCCGGCTCTCGATGACCGCCCGCCGCGACGGCGATCGCTGGCTCGTCTCCGGCGTGAAGTGGCCGATCACCAACGTGCTCTACGGCGGCCTGTGCATCCTCGTGCTCAAGCTCGAGGGGGAGGGACTGCCGGCCGGCCGCGACTCCGCGATGCTGATCTTCGAGGTGCCCGCGCACGACACCGATCACTTCAGGATGATCCGCAACCGGCTCAACGCCTTCGACTACCTGTGGAACGCCCGCTTTCGGCTCACCGCCTGTCCGGTGCCGGTCGAAAACCTGCTCGGGCCGCCGGGCAAGGGGCTGGCCCAGGCCTTCAGCTCGCTGGCCAAGGGCCGCGGCGGCATCTGCGTCAACAGCGCCGTGAAAATCTTTCGCATCGTCGCACAGCTGACGAAGGATCCGGCCGCACAGGTGGCCTCGGAGAACGACCGGGAATCGGTGCCGGCCTCGGCCAGGAATGACCGCGGCGGCTGGGTGTCGTTTCGCAGCACGTTCGGCCGGCCGATCGGTGAATCGCCGCGGATCCGCTCCTGGATGGGCAAGGGCGTGGCGCACGCACTGGCCAGCAGGGTGCTCGGCGACATCTGCTTCCGGCTGGCGGCCAACGGCGTCCGCGACGAGACGATGGGGATGATCGCCAAGGTCTACGCCACGAGGTCGCTCTTGGAGATGGCGATCCGCGGCTACCAGGTGCAGGGCGGCCGGTCGGTGCACGTCGACGAGCGCCGGGAGGCGGCCCGTCGCCATGAACTGCTTCCCGCCGGCCGCGTGCCGATCGAGAACTACATCGGCGAGAACATGCACGAGTTCGCCATCGCCACCGTGTACGAAGGGCCCAATCCCGTGCTGGCCGACGTCGGCGCGGCCAACGCCATGACCCGCGGCATTCGCACGCAGTATCTCGAGCCGATCGGCCTGGCCGAGGCGCGGGGCTCGTTCGGATTGATCCCCAAGGCGCGGTTCGGGCTTTCCGTGGCGAAGACCGTGCTGGGCTCGTTTCTCCCCTGGCATGGATCGCTGGAGGGCCTGACCGATCTCACGCCCTCGCGGCGGAAGTGGATCGGCCGTGGGTTCCGCCGCAACCGGATCCTGGGCCGCCGCATCCTGATGGTGATCGCCCGCTACCAGAAGGCGTTCATCGAGGAGAACTTTTTGCTGGGGGACGAGGGGGGGATATTCGACCAGCTCTGCGCGTCGACCGCGGCGCTCGCCTACGCCATCGCACTGGCCGACAACCATCCCGAATACAAGCTCGTGGCCGAGGCGCTCGACATCGAGGCCGAATTGCTCTTGCGCCGACGGTCGCCAGCGCCGCGGCTGCAGCGGCTCTGGGCCGAGATCGGCCGGCTGGCCGCCGACCCCGGCTCGACGCTTCACCGCGACCTGATCGCCGACATCGAGGTCAGCCAGATCCCGCTCGACCCACGGTCGGTCGCGGATTACATCTGAGCTGAAGTCTCTACCCGTCCCTGCGTCGAACTCCAAATGACCGTTTCGATCAGCAAGAAAGGCATGTCGAAAGGCGATGGCTCGTTCGCCGCAGGATGCATCCGTGAGGGGCTCCCCGTACCCCGAGAGCCGGCGTAGCTGTCCAGCGCAGCCATGGATGGCGAAGCGCAGACAGCTTCGAGAGCGAAGGCCAGGATGGCCGGAGCGAACGTCCGGCGACGGGGTACGGGCGGCCCCGAA